>JAAYGE010000104.1 GCA_012727835.1 Bacillota bacterium | reverse complement strand
CATCACCCTCACTTGGACTGATCCGACTGCCGCCACTCTGAAAGAGATAAAAATAGTCTGGTTAGTCAAGGGAACCGACACAATTCTGGGTCAGGAGGTCATTAAGAAGGGCACCCAGACCTTCACCATCGGCGGCCTAAGCAATGGCACTGAGTACGAGATACGTATTCATACCATAGATCGATTAGGCAAAGAGTCAGCCGGTTTAGTGTTCACTGTTATTCCGCATCCAGCTGACAGAGCCCTGTGGCAGCTGAGCGGAGAACAACAAACGTTGGCAGCTTTTACCAAGGGCCTGCGCATCAGCATTCCGGCTGCAGCCTTTGCGGCTGGAACGCAAGTGACCGCACAGAACTTGGGCAAACCCGAGCAGCCAACGGATATGACGCTGTCGGTGCTGGGCAACGCCTACTCCTGCCTCACTGTTAATGGTGAGGAACCGGCAAAGCCTCTATTCCTGGCTCTGCAATACGATGCGGACCTCTTGGGCACCACCGCTGCCCGCCAGTTGGGCATCTACCGTCAGGACGAGAAACAACCAGGAAAATGGATCTATGTAGGTGGTACGGTAGATCTGTTTAATCAGCGTGTGTCAGTAAAGATTACCCAGCTAGGAACCTTTGCTGTAATGCTCCGCCGCCCTGTCTTCACCGATCTCAAGGGCCATTGGGGCAAGCTGGATGTGGAAATCATGGCCGCCCGCGGGCTGGCCGCCGGCGTCGGTGATGGCAAGTTCGCCCCCGAGCGACCCATCACCCGTGCCGAGCTGGTCACCTTCATCATGCGACTAGTGGCCTATAGCGGCAAAGAGCTTCCGGCCCCAACCGATGAAGTTAAAGTATCCTTTACCGACCTGGCACCCGGTGTCTGGTATGGTGGCATGGTTAGAACGGCGGCTCGCATAGGGCTACTCCGATCGACTAGCGGTCGCTTCCGCCCTAACGATGTGGCGACGCGGGAAGAAATGGCCGACATGCTGGTGCGAGCACTGGAACTCCTGGGGCATCCAACCAGCGCTAAAATTCCTCCACCGCCTTTCACTGACCTAAAGCATGCCTCCAGCTGGGCTACCCAGTCGATAGCCCAGGCTTGGTACAAAGGGATAATGGGCGGTATGGGGAACGGCCTCTTCTCACCGCAAGGCACATCCACCCGGGCCCAGGTGGCAGCGGTGATGGTACGGGTACTAGATCGGCTTGGCTTGCTGACCGCCATCACAGTGGAAAAGGGAACCCTGCAAATGGGTGAAGATGGGCAGAATTATCAGCTGGTCAACTGCGCAGGCACAGACACCGGCTATCGGCTGCGGGCTGTTAGCGAGGAAGTTAAGCAGCAGCTGGAAGAACTGGTAGGCCAATCGGTGCGGATAACCGGGTTGCGCGTACAGAACTCAAGCCAAAACCAGAGCACACCTCAGCTGCGCGTACTCTCGGTCACTAAAAGCGCCGACGGCTGAGGCAAGAAGTAAACGCCAAAGCCGGTGGCTTTGCTCAAAATCTACAGAAACGGAGACCCCCACGTATATTCCTG
>JAAYGE010000103.1 GCA_012727835.1 Bacillota bacterium | reverse complement strand
GCCCAGAACAGCATGGCTTTATGGTGGCTGTGGGCTTTGATCTCTACTGCCAGTTGCTGGAAGAGGCCGTGCGGGAATTGCAGGGCAAACCGGCGCCGGTTGAACAGGAAGTGGAGATTGAGTTGCCGGTAGACGCCTTCATTCCCGATCGCTACATCGCCGATGGTCAGCAAAAGATCGAGATGTACAAGAAGATTAGGGCCGTCACCACCCTGGAAGATGTGGATGATATCGAGGATGAAATGTTCGACCGCTATGGTAGAATGCCGGAGAGCGTTAGCAACCTGCTGCTGGTGGCTCGCATACGGGTTTTGGCACAACAACTGGGGTTAAGTCGGTTAAGTGCTAAGACCGGCAGTTTGCGCATGGAAATGGGACCGCAGGCCTTCTTGACGCCCGCGCAGATTGAATACCTTTTCCGACGGCCCGACGGGCAGCTGCGTCTACAACCAAATAAGCCGGGTGTTTTCATCTGGCAGAAGGCTAACAGCAATCCACTGACTCTAGCACGGGAGTGGGTGCGGTTAGTGGGTGAACTGCTGGAGGAAATGCCAAAGGAGGAAGAGGTAAGTGGGTAACTTTGGTCGCCTGGTCCGTACGAAACCCTGGTTAGTTCCACTGGTGGCGCTTTTACTGATCACCGTTATCTTTATGATAATTTCTTCGAACGTAGCGGCCTATGTGGGGGGAAAGATAATCACCCCCGCCCAGCTGGCAGAGCGGCTGAACATTATTCAATTCAGCTATGATCTCCAGTTTGGCCATACGGCCGATTACCAGCCCGATTTTGCCCAGCAGAATCGGCGGGAAGTGCTGGCCCAGTTGGCAGAAGAACAGCTTTTGCTGGAGGCGGCCCAGGGGTTGGCCTCGGAAGAAGAACAGGCCGAGTATGCGGCCCAGCTGTTGGACTGGTTAAAAAACAATCTCTTTCAGGGTGACCTGACCGGTTTTCAGGAAAAGCTGGCCAGCCACCATATAGATGAGGAGGATCTGCGGGTCTATTTTGGCAACAATCTGCTCTTGACCCGTTTGTATGAGCAGGTGGTTACCGGGATAACCGTTGACGAAAGCGAGGCGCAAGCCTATTATGAAGAACACAAGGCCAGCTTTGACCAGCCAGAAATGGTAAAAGTGGCCCATATCCTAGTAGCCGATGAGCAGGAGGCGGAAACCCTGCTACAGCAGTTGCAGCAGGGAGCCGATTTTGCCCTCCTGGCCAAAGAACATTCCCTAGACGAGGAAAGTGCCCCCTACGGGGGGGATCTCCAGTGGTTCAGTCGGGGACAGATGGAACCGGCCTTTGAAGAAGCGGCCTTTGCCCTGGAGCCGGGCCAAATCAGTCCGATTATTGTTACCAGTCATGGGTACCATATTATTAAGGCGGAGGCCAAGGAGCCGGCACAAGAACGGACCTATGAGCAAGTGGCTAAGCAGGCCCACCAGCGGGTCTTGACCATGAAGCAAGAGCAAGCCTGGAACGATTTTCGCCAGCAATTGCAGGCTGATAAGTTAGTCCTGTTGTTAGCTCGGTAGCACCAGCAGTCTTTGTACCTTTTAGCAACCCTTCAAGCATAATTGCACATAGCAAGTCGAATACTATACTTACCTGTAACTGTCAATAGCTGATAAGGAGGCAGAAATCATGAAGGCAACAGGCATCGTCCGGCGTATTGACGATTTAGGGCGTGTTGTTATACCAAAAGAAATTCGACGTACCTTACGTATTCGTGAAGGGGATCCGTTGGAGATTTTCGTTGACCGTGATGGCGAAGTTATACTTAAGAAATACTCACCCATCGGTGAATTAGGGGATTTTGCCCAGCAGTATGCAGATTCACTAAACGAATCGACGGGACACATCTGTTTGGTTACCGATCGGGATCTAGTCATAGCCGTTTCTGGCGGTGCTAAGAAGGAGTTTTTGAACCAGCCTTTAGGTAAACTAGCGGAAACCGCCATGGAGGAGCGGCGCACCATGATGCTTAATCCGGGTGAAGGTAAGGGACAGGGTAATGCCATCGATTTCTTAGATGGTGTCAATAAACTGACCGCCCAGGTTGTTTCTCCGATTGTGGCGGAAGGCCATCCCTTAGGCTGTGTCATTATCTGCAGTAAAGAAGCGGATGCGGTGTTTGGTGAGTTAGAGAGCAAACTGGCGGAAACAGCGGCCAGTTTTTTAGGAAAACAGATGGAAGGTTAAATTTCGAACTGGGCAGGAAAGAAGTCTTACGTAAAGAATTAGCGAGGTAGCGCTTGCTACCTCGTTTTGCTGCCTGGTCGAAGTATAAGGGGTGTTCGCCCGCCATACATGCTATAATAGGTAGAGTTTTAGCCATGAAAGAAGGGATGGGCCTAGAGTGAAAGAACGTGATAACCGGTTTGTTAAGAACGCCGCTATATTAAGTGTGGCCGGCATTTTTGTGCGGGCCCTCGGAGCCATTTACCGGATCCCCCTGGCCCGTTTTGCTGGGGACGAGATAATGGGACTATATCAAATGGCTTATCCTATCTATAACACCCTGCTGGCCATTTCCATATCGGGGCCTCCTATCGCCATTGCCAAAATGATAGCCGAACGGGTAGCCAGAAAGAGATACCGGGCGGCTCAGCGAGTTTTTCGAATTTCTATGCTGGCCCTTGGTACAGTAGGTCTTTTATCGACTATCATCCTGATGTTAGCTTCTCCCTACCTGGTGAGCAATGTGTTGGGCGATCCGCGGGCCTTAGGGGCTCTACTAGCCATGGCCCCGGCGGTTTTCGTTGTGGCCTTGATGTCGGGCATGCGGGGCTATTTCCAAGGCTTTCAGGAGATGGTGCCCTACGCTTTGAGTCAGATCGCCGAGCAGGTGGTGCGAGTAGGTATTGCTTTAGGACTGGGGCTGTATCTGTTATCCCTGCATAAGGCGCCAGAAGTAGTGGCTGCCGGTATTTCATCTGGTGTTACCCTAGGTGGTACCGCCGGTCTACTGGTTCTACTCATCGCCTACCGACGACTGAAACCGCGGCTGGAGAGAAAATGGCAGCGCGAGCAGCAAGTGGGCGAGAGCGGGCGTAAAATCGTGAGAGAGTTTGCTGCCCTAGCGGTGCCTATTACCATTGGTGGCATCGTATTACCCTTTATGCAACTGATTGATGCGGGTGTGGTGCCGCGACGACTGTTAGCTGCCGGGTTTTCCCAGGCGGAGGCCACCGGTTTGTATGGGCAATTGTCGGGTATGGCTACCCCCTTAATCAATTTGCCCCAAATGTTTACGGTGGCTTTAGTGGCCAGTCTGATCCCCTCCATTGCGGGGGCCATATCTCTTGGTCAGCGGCATCTGGTAGAGAGTCGTTCGGTCTTAGCTTTGAAACTGGCCATGTTGATCAACTTGCCGGCGGCCGTTGGCTTATCGGTGCTGGCCACCCCCATTGGTGTTCTACTGTATGGGGAGCAGGGGGCCGGAGTTGGCTTCCCTCTGACGATTTTAGCTTATGTGGTGGCCTTCTTAGCTTTACAGCAAACCACTTCCGGCATTTTGCAGGGCCTGGGGAAAACCCACGTGCCAGTTATTAACTTGTTCTTTGGTGCCCTAGCTAAGTTGGTAGCAACCTACTTCCTGACCGCTATACCGGCCCTCAATATTGGTGGGTCGGCCATGAGTACGGTAATCGGTTTTGCCGTATCTTCCCTGCTAAACTACCGGGCTATGTTGCGGTTCTCGGGCGTTAAGGTGCCCGTGGGGGATGTTTTCCTACGGCCGCTGCTGGCAACGGCAGGGATGGGGGTAGCCACCCACTATGGCTACCAGTGGCTGGCACTCCGCTTTTCTAACACGGGGGCCACTCTGTTGACCGTTGTTCTTGCCGTAGTGTTGTACGGTTTCCTAGTGCTCTTAACCGGCGCCCTAACGGCCAAGGAGTTGGCGGCTATTCCTAAGATAGGGCGGCCGTTGAGTCGGATTCTAGTGCGTTTCGGGTTGATTCGGGAGGGTTAATGATGGCAGAGCAGAAGCAGGCGGGCCAGCTATTAGTTGAGCTGGCCCAGGTGATGGACAAGCTTAGGGGACCCGAAGGTTGCCCCTGGGATCGGGAGCAGGATCACATTTCCCTTAAGCCCTACTTAGTAGAGGAAGCCTACGAGGTGCTGGAGGCTATTGAGCTGGGCGACATGCATAAGCTGGCAGAGGAATTGGGAGACTTATTATTACAGATTGTCTTCCATGCCCAAATTGCCAAAGAGCGGGGCGAATTTGATTTAACCGAGCCGCTGCAACAGATTGTGGCCAAGCTCAAGCGCCGACACCCCCATGTCTTTGGTGATGTCCAGGTTGAATCCAGTCAGCAGGTGGCGCTCAACTGGGAAGAGATTAAGGCTCGGGAACGGCGAGGGCAGGAGACTGCCTCTCTGCTGGATAGGGTTCCTCGGAACATGCCGGCGCTGATGCAAGCCTATAAAATTCAGGAGAAGGCAGCTCGGGTGGGTTTTGACTGGGATGATATCGGCGGTGCCTGGGACAAAGTCAGGGAAGAGAAGGCGGAACTGGAAAGGGCTATTGCCAGTGGGGATCGCTCCCAGATCGGCGAGGAACTGGGCGACCTGCTCTTCGCCATTGTTAATGTGGCCCGTTTCCTGGAGGTGGAGCCGGAAACTGCCCTGCTGAGCACGGTCATGAAGTTTCGCCATCGCTTTGCCTATATAGAAGAGCAGGCTCAGGCGGCCGGCAAAGCGTTAGAAACCTATAGTTTGCAGGAATTGGACAAGTGGTGGGAAGAGGCTAAGCGAAAATAAGACAGATTTAGCTATTTTTCGCTAAAAATACCGGGAAAATAAAGGACTTGGCAATTATTTGTCGAAGTAGAAGAGCTGTTAGGAGTACCACCTTTAAAGGGAGGTTATAATTATGGAAACTGTAAAGAAGGCTGATCTAGTTAGCAGAATGGCTGAAAAGTCGGGGCTCAACAAGAAGCAGGCTGAAGCAGCCCTAGATGCTTTTGTACAGTCGGTGCAGGAAGCTTTACAAGCCGGTGAGAAGGGCCAGTTGGTTGGCTTTGGAATCTTTGAAACCCGCGAGCGGGCCGCCCGCAAGGGACGCAACCCGGGTACCGGAGAAGAAATCTTCATTCCTGCCAGCCGTGTTCCCGCTTTCAAGGCCGGAAAAGTACTAAAGGACGCGGTTAAGTAATCTATTAACCTTAACCTACATAGGAGATCTTGCTGAAATCAGGTTCGGAAACCCGAACCTGATTTTCATTAACCCAGGGAGGGATTGCATGCGTTTAGATAAATTTCTTAAGGTTTCTCGCCTGATTAAGCGCCGCACATTGGCGAAGGAGGTTTGCGAGCAAGGTCGGGTACAGGTCAATGGGCGCGTTGCTAAGGCGGGAACGGGACTAGAGGTGGGAGATATTCTCACCCTAGACTTTGGTCAAAGGGTACTCAAGGTGCGAGTAGAGCGGTTGCAAGAATCGGTTCGTAAAGAGGAGGCCCAGTTACTCTATACGGTACTAGACGATATGCGTGTACTTTAAACTGCCATGGGGGAATAATACTGCTGACCATAATGTGATGGGAGGCAGACACATGAAGAGACGTCGTCGCTTTTTTAGCCCTGTGGCGATCTTGCTGATTTTGCTGGCCCTTGTTTCCTGTAGACCGGCGCGCCGCCCTGAAAGCGGTGCCCCCGAAATACCCTCGACCATTGCCCGCGGGACGCGGCAGGAGCCGGAATTAAAGGTTTACATTAAGGAAACCGGGCAAATCGAGACCATGCCCTTCGAGGAGTACATTGCCGGTGTGGTAGCGGCGGAGATGGACCCCAAATGGCCCCTGGAAGCTCTGGCGGCTCAAGCCATTCTGGCTCGTACCTTCACCCTAGAAAAAATCGCCCGTGAGGGAGGAGTTCCCCACCGCAATGCCCATGCGTCCACCGATATTGAGGAATTTCAGGCCTATGACGCCAGTCGTATTACTGATCGGGTGCGGGAAGCGGTACGCCTGACGCGGGGCAAGGTGGTGGCTTACAATGGCCGCTATATAAGGGCCTGGTTCCATGCCAATTCGGGAGGGAAGACGGCCACCGCTAAAGAGGGTTTAGATTTCGATAAGGAGCCTACGCCCTATGTGATTTCGGTGGACGACCCCATCAGCTTAGAGGCGGCACCGGCGGAAGCTCGTGCCTGGAAGGCCACCTTTACTAAACAGGAAATTACCCAAGCTCTAAAGAAGATCGGCCAAAATCCAGGTAATTTTGATACGGTGCAGATCGTGAAAAAAAGCGATTCGGGACGGGCCCTCACCATGCGTATCGGCAACGCTACCATTTCGGCTCCCGCCTTCCGTTTAGCTGTTGGTTCTACAAAACTTAAGTCCACCATGATCGAATCGATAAAGACCAGTGGTAATCAGATCACCTTTACCGGTAGGGGCTATGGCCATGGAGTTGGCATGTCCCAATGGGGTGCCAAGGGAAAGGCCGAGCAGGGAGCCAACGCGGAAGACATTATCCACTCCTATTTCCAGGGGGTTGGTATCTTCAAAATCTGGGATTAGCCCTAATTCTTACCGACCTGTGTCCAACCTGTTCTAGCTACGTCTTCTGGTTCATATAGTCTAGCAAAGAATAGGACAGCCTAGCAGCCGGACTGCCGGTGGGCAGCTGGATCTAGGTAATAGGATACAGGGGGGGATTTGCGTGAATCAGTTGCCAGAGCAGTATCTGCATCGGATTGTAATCACCAATCGGGAGTTAGTAGCATTAGAAGGGGTCATCCATGTGGATAGTTTCGATGACCAGGAGGTCATCCTCGAAACTGAGCTAGGGATGATGGCCATCAGAGGCGAAGATTTGCATATCAAGCAACTGAGCCTAGATGAGGGCAAGCTGAGCGTGGAGGGAATGGTTAAGGCGGTCGACTATCTCGACGGCGGTATAGTTCAGGCGGGGAAAAAGCGCAGCAAGGGGCTTTTCCAGCGGCTTTTTAGCTAAGCCGGAGAGAAGGTTGAGCAGGGGGTCTTAGCATTGCTAAGGTCCCTTTTTTCAAACAGGGAGGTGCCACGATGTCGGTAGCCCAACCCCTCGGCGCATTTATTTTTGTCTTCCTAGGGTTTTGTTTCGGATTCTTTTTCGATTTATATCGGGTATTGTGCCGCACCAGCGCCCCGGGGCAGCTACTTACGGCCGCCACCGATTTGCTATTTTGGTTTACCTATACGGTGTGGGTCTATATAGTGTTACTCCGGGTCAACATGGGCGAGGTGCGAGTTTTTTTGCTGCTCTGTTTGGCCCTAGGGGCGGTCATATATTTTTTCTGGCTCAGCCCCATTTTGCTACAGGCCTGGGGATTGGTGTTCGGCTTTAGCGCCCGGGTATTGGCTTGGTTAAGTCGGGTGGTAGAGGCGATTTTACGAATATTGCTTTGGCCCTACCGCGTGCTGCTTACCTACCTGTTGATGCCCATTTTTAACCTGGTGCTTTGGTTATTCCAACCCCTAGCATTATTTAATTCCTGGTTGCTGACCACCCTAACCCGCTGGCTAGCTCCCCCGCGGGCCTTTGTACAAAAAATTGCTCTCCGGATTGCAAAACTATGGGCAGGTGAATAATGTGGATTAACATAGCAGGAGAATTGGTTAATCATGGCGAAGAAATAAATGTTAACTGTAGATAAATTTGGCGGACAGTAGGTGATGTAATGCCAAATAGAGCTCGGCAAATTATACCCTTCCCGAATACACCTAGGGCGCGTACGCCTAGCACTCGCCGACAGGCGAAAACTACCACTAAGCTACGCTGGCCGGTGATTATACTGTGCTTGGTTCTTAGTGCCTATTTCTTATGCGCAGGGGTCCAATGGGTGCGTCAGGAAAGGCGGATGCGTATCCTAGCAACACGCTACGAAGAGCTGCTGCGGCGACAACAGGAACTGCAGGCCGATAACGAAAGGTTGCAGGGGCAGATTCAGCGTTTACTGGAAGATCCAGCATACCTGGAACGCCTAGCCCGGGAGATGGGCATGGTAAAGCCGGGTGACACTATCTATTTGTCTAGCGACCCCCATCCGTAACCGAGGCTAGTCTCTTGTCAGCAAACCCTTGGATGTTGCAAGAGCGCATAAACCCCACGTGTTTTGCGACAGTCTTTTATTGACGCTTTTGTTAGTATGGGCTACAATCTTAACGTTAGTCAAAATTTAATTGGAGGGAAATCCAACACTAATGGCATTGGAAGTAGGCACTATTCTTAGTGGGCAGGTAACCGGGATTACTAACTTTGGAGCCTTTGTAGAATTGGAAACTGGGCAAACGGGTTTGGTGCATATATCAGAAGTTGCTGATGCCTACGTTAAAGACATCAATGATTACTTGAAAATGGGCGAACGTGTAACTGTAAAGGTGATCAATATCGATGGCCAGGGAAAAATAGGTTTATCAATTCGCCAAGCCCAACGTCGCCCCACCGTCTCATTAGAGGAGCAGCTGGCCCGTTTCTTAAAAGATAGCGAGGAACGGCTTTCTAGTCTACGCAAAAGCAGGGATGCTAAACGGGGAGGCAGAGGTGGTTATTCGCCCCGCTCTATGCGCCATTCCGGTAAATATCGACCATAATATTCTAGTGATAATTACTTGATCTTTTTAGGTTTATGCTGTACAATATAACTCGTCCGTTGGAGTTGGCGGCGT
>JAAYGE010000102.1 GCA_012727835.1 Bacillota bacterium | reverse complement strand
GCCCCACAAACAGACTGTCCTGCGTGTTGGTTGGTGCGCCTTTACGGGCCGACCACCGGGCGGCCCCTACAGATGCTCCAGAATCGCAGGCTATGAACCGTATTTTGTATATTTGTAGGGGCGCTGCTTGATGTGCTTTCGCAACATCTTACGATGTTGCTGTCGCACTCACTGTTGGGGGCCCCACAAACAGACTGTCCTGCGTGTTGGTTGGTGCGCCTTTACGGGCCGACCACCGGGCGGCCCCTACAGATGCTCCAGAATCGCAGGCTATGAATCGTATCTTGTTATATTTGTAGGGGCGCTGCGGTGCTGCGCCCGTGAATTTTACCCGTAACTCATATATTAGGGAGGAATAATCAATGGCTATGGAAAGAGAGCTAGCCCTTGAATTTGTGCGTGTTACCGAGATGGCCGCTTTGTCCGCCGGTCGCTGGATGGGAAGAGGGCAAAAGGATGCGGCCGATAAAGCCGCTGTCGACGCCATGCGCCGGATGCTGGACTCGGTGAGCATTTGTGGTACAGTTGTTATCGGCGAAGGCGAGCGCGATGAGGCGCCCATGCTGTATATCGGCGAGCGGGTGGGTTGTGCCGAGGCACCTTGTGTGGATATCGCCGTCGACCCCTTGGAGGGCACTAACCTGGTGGCTAAGGGACTGCCCAACAGCATTGCCGTGTTGGCGGTGGCCGAGCAGGGCCACTTGCTGCATGCCCCGGATATCTACATGCACAAGATTGCCGTGGGGCCCCAGGCCGCCGGCTGCATAGATATCGATGCCCCGATCAAAGATAACCTGCAGGCCATTGCCAAAGCCACCGATCGGCGGGTCAACGACCTGACGGTGGTGGTGCTGGAGCGCCCGCGCCATGAGGAAATGATTCGCGAAATTCGCCAGGCCGGCGCCCGCATTAAGCTGATCACTGACGGTGATGTGGCACCGGCAGTGGCCACGGCTATCCCCGATAGCGGAGTCGACATGTTGCTGGGTATCGGCGGTGCTCCGGAAGGCGTTTTGGCCGCTGCTGCCCTCAAATGTCTGGGAGGCGAAATGCAGGCCCGCTTCTGGCCGGAAAATGAGGAACAGACGGCCCGTGCCCTGGCCATGGGAGTGCGCGATATCAACGCGGTGCTTACCCATGATGATTTGGTGCGCGGTAACGACGTTATTTTCGCTGCCACCGGCATTACCGATGGCGACCTGCTGCGCGGCGTGCGTTACCAGGGTCACCTAGCCCGCACCCATTCCTTAGTGATGCGTTCCAAGACCGGCACCATCCGCTTTATCGCAGCCCTGCATCGTTTAGATTCCAACCCCATGCTTAAAGATTTGCTGGCTCGTCAAGAATAAAACGTAGGGGCGCTGCGGTGCCGCGCCCGTATAGGGGTCGTCCCGCGGACGGCTATGGGCTGACCACCGGGCGGCCCCTACAGATGCTCCAGAATACAGGCTATGAACCGCATTTTGTTACATTTGTAGGGGCGCTGCGGTGCTGCGCCCGTTATTCTCGCGGATTGTAGGTTAGAATCGGCAAACTGGGGCATTTTTCCGCACCTTACACGTTTTCGTAGGGGCGCCCCGATGGTACGCCCGAGGGGCGCTCCGCTATCACTCCGTAATTATATTAGGCCGGCAAACTGTCCTGTTTTCCCTCGCTCCTTTGCCTTCACCCTTTACCCTCACCCAGTTGTTTTACCCATTTTGCTTACCACTATTTAAGAGGAAGTGATTATTTGAATTACGATTTAGCCCAACTAGAAAAAAAGACGGCCCAAGAACTATACGCCTTGGCCAAAGAACTAAAAATCGAGGGTTATTCGCGTCTTAAAAAGCGGGAGTTAATTTTCGAGATCTTGAAGGCGGAAACCGAGAAGGATGGCTACATGTTCACCCATGGCAGTTTGGACGTGTTGGCCGACGGCTTCGGTTTCCTGCGACCGATAAACTACTTACCCAGCTCGGAAGATATATATGTCTCGCCTTCCCAAATACGCCGCTTTGACTTGAAAACCGGTGACCAGGTTTATGGCAAGGTGCGGCACCCGAAGGATAACGAAAAATATTATGCCTTACTGCATGTGGAGTCGGTAAACGGTTTTCAGCCCAGTGCTGCCATTCAGCGCATCGGCTTTGAAGCCCTCACCCCCATCTATCCTAACGAACGGCTGGTTCTAGAACATGATCAAAAGGAGATCAGCACCCGGCTGATGGATATTGTGGCACCGGTGGGTAAAGGCCAGCGGGGCCTAATTGTGTCGCCTCCGAAGGCGGGCAAAACCACCCTGCTCAAGCAGATTGCCCGGGCAATTACCCCCAATCATCCGGAAGTGCACCTGATAGTATTATTGCTGGATGAGCGGCCGGAGGAAGTGACTGACATGCAGCGCTCGGTGACCGGCGATAGCGAAGTTGTCTATTCCACCTTCGACGAGTTGCCGGAAAACCACGTGCGCGTGGCCGATATGGTGATCGAGCGGGCTAAACGGTTGGCCGAGCATAAGCGGGACGTGGTTATTTTAATGGACAGTATCACCCGCCTGGCTCGAGCCAACAACCTGGTGGTGCCCGCCTCGGGGCGCTTACTCAGTGGCGGTATGGACCCGGCGGCCTTGCATAAACCCAAGCGTTTCTTTGGTGCCGCCCGCAACTTCGAAGAAGGCGGCAGCCTCACCATTTTAGCCACCGCCCTCATCGACACCGGCAGCCGTATGGATGATGTAATTTACGAGGAATTTAAGGGTACCGGCAACTTAGAGCTGCATTTGGATCGGCGCCTGGCCGAACGGCGTATTTTCCCCGCCATCGATATTCGTCGTTCCGGAACCCGGCGGGAAGAGCTGCTGCTCAGCCCAGAGGAACTACAGGCGGCCTACACCCTGCGCAAGCTGGCCGATTGCCAGCAGCAAAACGCCGATTTCATGGATGAGCTGTTTAAGAACCTGCGCACCTCCAAGGATAATGCCCATTTCTACGAAATATTGGCCGCCATGGGTAAGGATTAATTTCTAGCCCCAAATTGCGGTTTTTTATCCATCGGCACACGTTCGTAGGGGCGCCCCGATGGTGCGCCCGGAGGGCCTATCACCGCATATGAAAATATTTCGTAGGGGCGCTGCGGTGCTGCGCCCGCTGCCTTACCCCGCATTAAAAGCAGGTTTGGGGCATCCCTCGATGTGCTCTCGCAACATATGCGCACCCCTTGAACGTATTATTGACGCAATACAGTGGCTGCGCCCGCAGTGCGAATAAATTCATGTGTATATTTCACCAACCAGGGGGAACCATAAAAATGGTGTTGGCATTTAGCCCTTCACATTTTTTGGTAACCTCATAAGGTTGGTGAAAACATTATGTGGCAAAAAACACAGCGGTATGTGGCCGCTGTAACAATTTTTTGTAGTATGTTCTTGTTTATGCTGCCTCCAACGGCAGCCGGGGCTATCCCTTGGCGACAGGCCACGCCCCTGTTAGAGGATGTGGACCTGGTGGCCTATCTGTTTTCTCAAAATGCCGCCCGGGAAAAGGAGGCGGCTGCACCTGCGCCACCCCGAACGACCCAGGCCGAACCCCAGACCTCCACAAGGGCAGCCACCTATGTAGTACAGAAAGGTGATACCCTGTGGAGCCTGGCCCAACGCTTCGGCGTCACGGTGTCCAAGCTGCAGGAGTGGAACGGTTTGCGGGGAACCTTGATCAAGGTGGGCCAGACCTTGTATACTAGTCCGCCCAATCGGTCCTTGGCCAGCCGCAGCGGCAGTAGCACCAGCTACAATTTGCTGTGGCCGGTGATCGGCACGGTGACCTCGGGCTGGGGGTACCGTACCCGTTTTGAAAAGTTTCATTATGGGCTAGATATTGCCGCACCCACCGGTACTCCTATAAAGGCCGCTAGTGCTGGTGCAGTCGAATTCGCGGGCTGGAAAAACGGCTACGGCTATTGCGTGTTCTTGGACCACGGCAACGGTTTAAAAACCGCCTATGGCCACGCCAGCAAGCTGTATGTGAAACGGGGCGACTGGGTTGAAGCCGGGCAGACCATCGCCGCGGTGGGTAGCACCGGTTTTTCTACCGGGCCCCACGTGCACCTGGAGGTGCGCATCAACGGCCGCCTGGTAGACCCGGCCACCGTTTTGCCAAAAATAAGACGCTAATTCCGAAGGGCTGACCACCGGGCGGCCCCTGCAGATACCTTGGAATTGCGGGTCATGTACCGGCCTCGGGCCGATCACCGATCGGCCCCTACAGATGCTCCAGAATACAGGCTATGAACCGCATCTGGTTACATTTGTAGGGGCGCTGCGGTGCTGCGCCCGTTGATCTTCTCTGGATTGTGAAAAACCGCTCCCTCGTGGTAACATCTTAACAAAGATGCAAAACCACGAAGGGGGCCTTTTTGTGTTCTACGCAACCTATGCCGATGCCCACGGTAACGCCTATGCGGATGAAGAGCATGCGGCCGTTGGCCGGGTGGGCGATATGTTTATAGAACTTACACCCGAACAAATGATACCCTTGCCCGCCGGTGCCAGTCTGGTGCTTTTGCCCCAGCGGCGAGCCGTTGGCCTGACCGCCGAGGGTGCCTTTGCGCTTTTGCCCGCCCCACGTCTGGCTCTGGGGGCCCTTTTGCCCCAGGGTTATACGCGGATTGCGCTGCCGGCCTATCACGGCAGCGGCGAGACCCTGCCCCTCTTTGGCTACACGGCGGTGGCCTGGCATGATGGTGAGTTTTATGTGGCTGCCAAAGTAGAAGACGAAGATCTGCACAAGTGGGACCCGGTCATTTTCAACACGCCTGACTTGGAGCAGCTGGTGGCAGAACGCCGGGCCCAGCTGCCTGATAACCGCATTATCGCCCAATTGTCCTATTGTGCTTTAGAATATGGCTGTTTTACGGCACAAAACATTTTTTATCGCCGCTATGAAGGCGGTATCCCCGTTTCTAACACCTGTAACGCCGCTTGTGTGGGCTGTATTTCCGAGCAGGAGGCCGAATGTTGCCCTTCGCCCCAGGGACGCATTAGGTACCGGCCCACTGTGGAGGAAATTGTGCAGGTGGCCCTGCCCCATTT
>JAAYGE010000101.1 GCA_012727835.1 Bacillota bacterium | reverse complement strand
TAGCCGTTCCTTACACCGGGCTAATTCTTTCCACTCGGGAAAGCCCTGAGCTGCGGGACCGTCTGTTAGACCTGGGCATCTCGCAAATGAGCGCCGCTTCCGTCACCAGCCCGGGGGGCTATAAAAAGAATGAGGATAGTAAGGTTAGCAGCCAACAATTCCCCACCTACGATAACCGCAGTTTGTTGGAGATAGTACGCACCATCGGCAAAAAGGGCTATCTGCCCAGCTTCTGCACCGCCTGCTACCGGTTGGGGCGCACCGGCGAGCGCTTTATGGAATTAGCTAAGGATGGCCACATTCAAGACTTCTGCCAGCCCAACGCCCTCCTTACTTTAGCTGAATATCTGGCCGACCATGGCGATGAGGCTACCCGCCAGGAGTTCGCCCCCCTCATTGATAACTGGCTGGCCCAAATTAGCGATCCCCGCATCCGCCACCGCACAGAAGAGCTCCTGCGCGCTCTGGATGCGGGCCAGCGGGACGTCTATCTGTAAAGGGGGAGGGGAAGTTGTCAAGCAAAGCTAACTTCCAACAGGCCCTGGCCGCCCTGCTGGGCGGCGAGCCGCCTAGCCAGGCCCAATTGGTCTGCTTACTGGCAGCCGAAGGTGAGGATATGGAAACCCTATTTGCCGCTGCCGATCGGGTCCGCCAGGAGCAGGTGGGCGATGCCATCTGGTTGCGGGGCCTCATCGAATTCTCCAGCTATTGCCGGCATAACTGCCATTATTGCGGTCTGCGCCGTGACAACCGGCAGGCCAGCCGTTACCGTTTGACCGCCGAGCAAATACTAGCTGCCGTGGAGCAGGTGGCGGCTGCGGGCCTGGGCACGGTGGTATTACAGTCGGGCGAAGACACCTGGTGGACTATCGACCGCTTGCAGGAGCTAATTAGGGCTATAAAAGAACAGCATCCCCAGTTGGCCATCACCCTCAGCATCGGCGAGCGCAGCTATGCCGAATATGCGGCCCTACGCCAAGCCGGTGCCGACCGCTTCCTGCTGCGCTTTGAAACCTCTAACCCGAAACTTTCTGCCCAGCTACACCCGGGCAACAGTCTGTCTCAGCGGCTAGAATGCCTGCAGCACTTACAGCAGCTGGGTTACGAGGTGGGCAGCGGCTGCCTGGTAGGGCTGCCCGGCCAAACTCTGGCCGACTTAGCCAATGACCTATTGCTCATTAAGAACCTAAATCTGCCCATGGTTGGCATAGGGCCCTTTATACCCCATCCCCAGACTCCCTTGGGCAGGGCGGCAGCCGGTAGCGTTGATCTAACCCTAAAAATGTTGGCTCTCACCCGGCTGTTGCTACCCACCAGCAATATACCCGTTACCACCGCCCTGGCCACCCTGGATAAGGACGGACGGCAAAGGGGCTGGCAGGCGGGTGCCAACGTGGTGATGCCCAACGCCACCCCCGAGGTCTATTGGCAACAGTACCAACTCTACCCTGGCAAGGCCCAGCCCGGTGATTCCCTGCGGCACAGCCTAAATAATCTCCGGCAGCAAATTCAGGCCGCCGGCCGTTACGTGGGGCAGGGGCCCGGCTCCGCCCTGGGGAGAAAGGAGGCTAACCATGCAGAAAACACCCCGCAGTAATCGTTGGCATATAGCCCTCTTAGGGCGGCAAAACGCGGGCAAGTCCAGCCTTTTAAATGCCATCACCGGGCAACAGGTGGCCCTGGTTTCGCCCATTGCCGGTACCACCACCGATCCGGTGAATAAAGCTATGGAA
This sequence comes from Bacillota bacterium, assembly GCA_012727835.1. Next base: position 3,766 of record JAAYGE010000101.1, on the reverse strand, counting down.
TTGAATCCCTTCGGCCCGGTATTGTTTATCGATACCCCCGGCATCGATGACACCACCGATCTGGGCCCCGAGCGCATTAAGCGCACCCGGCGTGCCTTACGCCAGGCCCACATGGCTATTATCGTGGTGGATGCTACCCGGGGCCTCAGTGACTACGAAGATCGTTTGGCCCAGCTGGTGGCCGAGCAGCAGATGCCGGCCCTGCTGGTTTACAATAAGATCGACCTGCTACCGCCCGGGGCAGGCCCCCTGGAAGCCAACCCCTACCGGTTGCCTCAGGTGGAGGCCAGTGCCATAACCGGCCAGGGAATTCCGGCCCTAAAAGCTAAATTGGTGGAGTTGGCTCCCCCCGACTATTGGTTCGAGCGGCCTCTGGTGGGTGATTTATTGCAGCCTAACGACCGAGTGATGCTCATCATTCCCTTGGACCAGGCAGCACCTAAAGGGCGCCTCATCCTGCGCCAGGTGCAGGTGTTGCGCGACGTCCTCGACCACGGGGCCAGCGCTGTCATGGCTCGCATTCAGGAGGCGGAGCAGGCTTTGGCGAACCTTAAACAACCGCCCAAGCTGGTGATCACCGACTCCCGGGTGTTTGCCCAAGCCGCCGAATTGGTGCCACCTTCAGTGCCGCTCACCAGCTTCTCCGTGCTCTTCGCCCGCCAAAAGGGTGACCTAGCCACCCTGGTGCAAGGGGCTCGGGCCGTAGGTAACCTTAGGCCTGGCGATAAAGTGCTCATTGCCGAAGTCTGCACCCATCGCACCACCCATGAAGATATCGGTCGCGTAAAAATCCCCCGTTGGCTTAACCAGCGGGTAGAGGGAGAGTTGGAATATACCTGGTTCACCGGTGGCGATTTCCCTGACAATCTCAGCGACTATCAACTGGTCATCCATTGCGGCGCCTGCATGATCACCCGTCGCCAAATGCTGGCCCGTCTGGAACAGGTGGCTGCTCACCAGGTGCCCATCGTCAATTACGGCGTGCTTATCGCCTACCTGCAGGGTATTTTTCCTCGGGCTTTGGAGCCCTTTGGGCTGGCATTATAACCTGCATTTTAGGGCATTCGTAGGGGCCGCCCGTTGGTCGGCCCGCAAGTCATACCCTCGTGATTAGCAGGCCTACCCAATTGCCAAATAAATAGCCGCATCCTGGAGGTATTCGTAGGGGCCGATCGGTGATCGGCCCGCAAGGGTAACATCCGCAACGCGCCGATGCATCTGCATGGTCTTATGACTCGCATTTTCACCACATGCGTAGGGGCCGCCCGTTGGTCGGCCCGCAGGTCATACCCTCGCAATTAGCAGGCCTACCCAATTGCCAAATAAATAGCCGCATCCAGGAGGTATTCGTAGGGGCCGATCGGTGATCGGCCCGCAAGATCACATCCCGCAACCCTGTAACCCCTACTTGGTAGCACTTGAGCCATTTGCAGGACTTTTCCCCCATGACAGAGAAATAAAACAACACATGCCAATTTTTCGGCACAGGTAGGAGGGGAGAGTCAATGCCATTTGCCGAGCATACCTTAGAAGCGCTTCTTCGCCTACTAGACGTGGGCGTGCATGTGGTCGATGCCAACGGGGTTACCCGTTACTATAACGATGCCATGGGCAAACTGGAAGGGTTGGAACGGTCCCAAGTCATCGGGCGCCATGTTCTCGATGTCTATCCATCCCTCGATGGTCAAAGCAGCACCCTCTTGCAGGTGGCCAGCACCCGGCAGCCCCTGCTCAATCATCAGCAGTCCTACACCCATTACCAGGGCAAACGCATCACCACCGTCAACAGCACCTGGCCCATTGTGGTCGACGGCCAGCTGCAGGGTGTGGTGGAAGTTTCTAAGGATATTACCGAAGTGCGCCAGCTGTCAGAGCGCCTGGTGGACCTCCAGGCGCGCATTTTTGATAAATCCAGCAAAAAAAGCGGGCACCCTACGGCCCGCTATACCTTCGATGACCTCATCGGCCAAGATAAAGCCTTTGTGCAGTTAAAACGCATGGCCCGCCGGGCGGCAGCCAGCAGCTCCTCCGTTCTGGTATGGGGCGAAACGGGTACGGGCAAAGAACTGCTAGTCCAGTCCATACATAACGCCAGTCCTCGTACTAATAAACCTTTTGTGGCCCAAAACTGTGCTGCTTTGCCCGAAACTCTGCTGGAGAGTATCCTCTTTGGTACCACCCGGGGTAGTTTTACCGGTGCCGAAAACCGGCCCGGCCTCTTTGAACTGGCCGATGGCGGTACCCTTTTTCTGGATGAAATCAATGCCATGCCGCCCGGTTTGCAAGCCAAAATTCTGCGCGTATTACAGGAACGCCACGTGCGCCGCCTCGGCGATAGTCGCGAGCGACCTGTTGACGTGCGTATCATCACCGCCATGAACACCAACCCCTGGCAGGCGGTGCAGGAAGGCCAGCTGCGCGAGGACCTCTACTTTCGCATTAACGTGGTGCAACTAGAAATCCCACCCCTGCGCCAGCGCCTCGATGATATTCCCTTGTTGGTGCAACACTTCCTTGACAAGTATAACCGCCAGCTGAGCAAGCAGGTCCTGGGCCTTAGCGATGAGGTGGAGCTGCTCTTTCGAGCTTACCACTGGCCCGGCAACGTGCGCGAGCTGGAGCATGCCATAGAAGGGGCTCTCAACATATGCGATGATGATCTAATCCAGCTGTCCCACCTGCCGGGCCACATTGTGCATACCCACAACGCCTACCAACATTCCGGGTTTGATGATGCTGCCGTCAGCCTGCAGCCGGGAAAATCGCTGCGCGATATGTTGGCCGAAATAGAAATACAGCTTATCGATCAGGCCCTGCGTCAGAGCGAGAACAACATCAGCCAAGCTGCCGCCCTGTTGGGTATACCCCGTCAAACCTTGCAGTATCGCCTGCGGGTGTTGCATATGCGGCCATAAGAATAGAAAAAGGGCCGACCAAGGCGCGGCCCTACGGATGCTACAAAAATGGGATCAGTAGCAGCATGCCAGATGTATTGATGTGTTGCCGATGTTAGCTTTGCGGGCCGATCATCGATCGGCCCCTACGAAATTCTTCTTAACCGAGAGTGTCAAAAACCGATGTTCCCGCACCTCATTCGTTCGTAGGGGCGCTGCGGTGTAAAATTATCTTTAAGATGAGGATTATATAGAAGCGGGCCAGTGGTCATATGCACAGCGCATTGGGCCCACTAATCAAAGGAGCGAGGGAGCCAAGGAAAAGCGGCGATAATGGCCGAGCTGCTTAAATGGTCCACTTAATTAGTAACTTATTACTAGCGCTCTTGAACAGGCCTGACTAGACCAAACAGTGCGAGTGCCGTCGCCGCCCTTGGCGAACTTAGTGTAATGCGTAAGCAATACACTTCAATAATGCGTGCGGCAGCAACATCGCTAGATGTTGCGAGAGCACATCTAGCTCATTCCGGCAGAGTGTTGGGCACAGGCGCTCTAGTATGACCACGGCCCGCAATCGCCGTCAGGCAAGTAGGGCCGCGGATTGTGTTTAAGGCGCAGTTGGAGCTTGCGCCCTAAACACATGCCACAGCCCGTGTGAGATTCTACTCTATTCATTCCTAATAGCATCCAACGCCGACAGTTTCATAGCCCGGTTGGCCGGGTAAAAGCCCGATATTAGTCCCACCAAGGTGGCAAAGCCTACAGCAGTCACCGCCAACCACACCGGAATCACCGAGATGGGCAAAGGCGTGCCATCGGGTGCATAGCCACCGCCCATTAACCCTCCCAGATCGCCTCCGAATCGGTTCAGC
>JAAYGE010000100.1 GCA_012727835.1 Bacillota bacterium | reverse complement strand
GGACCTGACCACCCTACCCTTAAGCGATCTGAAGGCCGGAATAGCCAATCCGCTGCAAGGCTCCGACGGTAATTGGCAACTTCCCCTCTGGTCAACTATCGAAGATGACCAGGGTGAACTGACCGGTGTATTTGGCTATCTGGTGAACCTGCAACCACTAAGTGAATGGTTGGCAGAAACCGGTGGACAAGTTACGGTGCTCAATCAAACCGGTGAAGCAGTACTTAGTTCCGACTTGAGCAAAATCATGCAAGGAGATACCCGGCGGGGGGTTAGACATGGGGCGATTGGGACTGCTATCCGAGAAGCTCTTCTAGGTAATACAGGCATTACTGCCTTTCCCTTGGACGGAACTGACCATCTGATTTCATATGCACCGGTTACCGGTACCGACTGGGGCTTGACCCATCTGATTCGGACCCAGGATGCCACCTATGCCCAAACCACCGGTAGGAGCAACTTAATTTTGGTGGGTCTGGGCGGCTTGCTGGTGGCGGGCGCTGCGGTTTACTTCTATTCGGGTACGCTGGTAAACCCGATTACTCGCCTTTCGGAAGCCACATCAGTCTTAGCTAGTGGCCAGCTGGATCAACAGGTGGAGGTGGCTACTAAAGATGAAATTGGAGTTCTCGCCGCCAACTTTAATGCCATGGTCCAGAACCTGCGCCGCCTGGTAGGCGGTATGGATGAAGCGGCCCGCGAGCTGCTGGCAGCCTCGGAAACTCTGGCCTTCAATGCCCACGAAGCGGGCTTTGTTACCGAGCAGGTCAGTGCGACGATTCAGGAGGTAGCGGCGGGGGCTGCACGCCTGGCAGAGGAAGCGGGAGAAGGAAGTCACCTGGTAGAAGAAATGGCCGCCTCGGCGGAACGCATGTTGGCACAGGCGATGAAGGCCGGGGAGCATAGTGGGCAAGTCAAAGCAATGGCTCGAGCCGCTCTGCTAGTGGTAGATGAACAAAACCGGGCCGTGGAGCAAACGGTGCAGGCTGTGGACAGTGCGGAAACAACTATCCGCCAGCTAAATGCCTATTCGGAGGAAATTGGCCACATCGTAGAAATTATCGGTGGTATTTCTGGACAAACCGACCTCTTGGCACTAAACGCGGCCGTAGAGGCGGCCCGCGCCGGGGAACACGGTGTCGGGTTTGCTGTGGTTGCTGAACAGGTCCGGGTCCTAGCGGAACAGACGGAAAACTCTACTAAGGAAATTGCCGATCTAATCAAGCGAGTTAAGCAAGGTACGGAGAAGGCTGTGCAGGAAATGAACGCCAGCCGCCAAGCGGCTGCCAATGCCCAATCGGCAGTACAGCAGACGGCCGACTCCTTCAATAACATCACCACTGCTATCGAGCAGACTGATAACGAGGTGGCGGGTATTACCGCCGGGCTACAAGCTTTACAGCAACACGCCCAGTCGGTGGTGCAAGTAATTCACAATGTGAGTGCCGTTTCCACCCAAAGTGCGGCCTCAGCGGAAGAGGTTACGGCCGCTTCTCAAGAACAGACCTCCCAGATACTGCAGATCAGTAAGGCTGCTAACGACCTCAGCCAGTTGGCTAATAAACTGCAAGCGGCTATCGACGCTTTCCGTTTGAACTAGTTAGGTATGTAAGAAGGGGCTATCGCAACAGTGGTTTTGCGATAGCCCCGTTGTATTAAGCGGTCGTGCTGGAGCGCCTGTACCCAACACTCGGCGCGTATGATCAACGGCCCAGTAGCTAGGGCCTAGGATGCTTCGACAGACCTCTCTCATTACCCCGATCTGCTACGCTCACTGGAGGCAATCTGCACCAGGCTAGCCGTATTTAACTCGTCAATGATGTACAGACTGCCGGCCGCCTCCTTGGCAACTTTCCGTAGGATACTGTGATTCGGTTGTAAACCGATACAGCAGAGATGGAAACTGGTCTGATTTCGAAAATCCCTTGCTGCAATTAAGGCATCCTGCAAAGGATCAACCGCTTTTTCGCCCAACGTTGGGATGCCATCGGTAACTAATATTAGTAAACCGGGGCGACGGCATTGGGATCGCACGTGATCGGTAGCTTTGCGCAAACCGGCTGCTAAAGGAGTTAGCCCCCCCGGCTTAATAGTGGCTAAACTCTGTTTGATAAGCAGCCGATTGCGAGTGAAGGGAACCACCACATTTACAGCCTGTTCTTGAAAGGTAATCACGGAAATACGGTCCCGACTGTTCTGCACTAAATGCTCGGCCAAATTCTTGGCCGCCGTCATGCGTTTCCCTAGCATACTGGCCGAGGCGTCCAGCAATAGGCAAATATCAATGCCTCTGCGAGCTTGTCGCTGTTCGAAACGTAGATCCTGAGGTTTTATAGCCCAATCACTGGTGTTTTGTATCACTCGCCTGGTGAGGGCATTGGTAACTGTGGCGCTAACTGCCAAGAAGTCGCCACTGAGCTCTACCACTTTGGGCCGAGCCAGTCCACGACGAACGGTGCTGTCTTTGTAGGTGGTTCCGAAACTACCGGAGCTATCCCCCGCTTGGCGGGCCCAGAGAATACTCTGTTGGCGAAGGCCCGCTTCTATCTCCCTCGCATTTACCAATAGTCGGCGACTCAATTCCATTCCCGCTTCCGTTAAGCGATAGCGATAACCTTGCCGGGTAACCAGGCCATAGCCTTCGACTTTAATCCAAGTATCCTGGAAGCGGTGGTCGCGGAAACCATAGTTGGGCATTCGCCCGGCGCGCTGGACTTCTTTTAGAATTTGGCCCAGTTCTTGCAGGTCGTTCAAATTTTCCATAAGGTCGGCAATCATGGCCAGCTCGTAACCGTAAGCTTGGTCTTCACCTACCACAGGGGATTCGCGCAAGAATGTATCAGTAAAAGCGGTGTAGGGAGACAGATCTTCATATTGACTCCTAAATTGATTCTCTTCGTGTTGCAGAAACTCGATGCGGCGTAGCTCTAGACCTTGCTCTATGATGGCCCGTTCCACGGCCGCAACAATAAAGAAAACTGCCGCCAGATCACCATTGGCCAATTTACCACTCAGATGCACATGATTCAGGTGGGCCTTTTTAACCGATTCCTTCTGGCCAAATAACTGGGAGCCGGTTACCCGCCCCCCGCCTAGGCCGGTCTGCACATCGAAGAAATGGGCCAACTGGTGCAGTTCCTTAGCTTGTTCATAGCCCCGTTCCACACTGCCATGTAGAGCGTAACGTTCCAAACCGCGCTTTACCGCTTCTGCAATCGGTTGCGGACGCAAACGACCAACGGCATGAAAAATATCCACGTGAATTATCTCACCGGTTTTTTGGCGCTTATAAAAAACTTGCCCCGCATCGGCATTCTTCACCACAGTCACAAATTCGGGCCGATAGGGGTCAACCAGGTGCACCTTACGGCTACAAACGGCTGCCTCGCCTACACGGCAACCATCGCCGGCCTTGAGATAACGCAATAATTCTCGTTGTTTGCTGAAATAAACACTACTTATCACGCCTCAACTCCATCTCCCCCATCACCAGGTCCCGTTCCGCCACCTTATCCAGCGGCTGGGCCACATTGGGTGGGGCAACAACGGTTATCAGCTCTGGATCAATTAGGCTGGCTTCTATAACCGCCCGCCGGTTTTCCCCCTGGCTGGGGGGCATAGCCAAGGGGGTAGAAACGGGCAGAGGTCCCTTTTCCTCCGAATCCTGTTCTCGCAGAGAACTAAAAAGGCGGCTTAGAAAGCCCCGATTTGCCCCACTGGTATCCACCATCGCCGGCTCGGCTGCTTCCACTTCCGCCACCGGTTCTTGCCGCTGATCGCTCAGCCCCTCCATAATATCGGCAATAACGTGAGGAGCGGCGCGATGCTTAAGGGCCATGGGAATGACTACCTGCAGGTCCTTCTTATCTACTTGCTCTTTGCCTACCAGGGCCGCATGTACCTTGGCTGCCAAAGTGATGGCCTCCAGGGCGCGCAAGCTTTCCAGTCCCTGGTCAATATATACATGGGCTAAAAGGGAAAGAATCTCCCTATCGATCTCAAGTCGGGATAGACGTTCATACCCGTTGGCAAGGCGAGCTGCTATAGCTCGTCGCCCCGCTTCCCTTTGCTTGCTGTCCGCCCGTTCGGGCTGCAGGATAGCCATAAGAGTGGCATGGCTGGTGGGGCGTTTCACTCCTATGCACAAATCAAAACGATCCGCCAACTGACGCCTAATGCCTTCCAAGGGACCCGGGTCTTCATCGGGGTTAGATGCAGCCCACACGGTTACCAGACTAGTAATCTCAACTTTGGGTAACCCCGCATCTTCGATTTGCAGCCGTCCCGGCTTAGTACCCATTACATCTAATAGGACATCGGCCAATTCGGGAGATGTGTCGGCTAGGCGGTTAATTTCGTCGACAAAAATGATACCACGATGGGCTTGGGCTAGAGTTCCGGGTAGCAGAGCCGCTTCGGGGTGGGAGCGGTTCACCAGTCTCTCTAAATCGATGCTACCAACAACGGTAGCTACCTTGGCAGAATGAGAAATCTCCAGGAAGGGCATCGGTATCCATTCACTGCCCAGTTCGGCTATTTCGGCGGGCTTTAGTCCGGCATGTTGCGGGCAATGGGGTGCCTTAGGATCACAATTGTATAAACATCCTTTCACCCGTTCTATTCGGGGTACAATACTTTTAGCTGCCCTTAGGATGCTGGTTTTGCCGGTGCCACGCAACCCTTCCGCATGAATATGAAGCGGCATATTGCTTTGGGCAGCCAGAATCGACATCTCCACCGCCTGAAACAGGGCAGCATTATCGGGATGGCGAACAAGGCTGACGTAATCTCTGACCAATTTCCATTCCCCCCCATAGTTAGTTCCTGACATATTTTGTCCTGGGAAACACCAAAAAATCCTAAGTATTGGCCCTTTGGGGAAAGATAGGAGGAAAAGGAGGTGCACACTGTTGGAATACCCGGCAATCAATCTTTCGTTGGAGGCTCTCAAGGCTCGGGAAGGCCAAAGGTTGGAGAATTGTAATTTAGAGGAATTTGGGTTTCATATCGAAACCTATGAGCCCGGCAAGGGGGGGAGTGGATACTTCAAAGGAAAAAGACAACCTATTCCTTTTCAGGACTTGAACGAGTTGGCTAACATACTGGTCAATCAAAGTGACTTGCCAGCAGAAGCCTTCTATTATCCTGACGCTATGGCCACCTGTGAAAAGATAGAAGAAGAACTGGCCGAAGACGGGATCACCTGTCATTGGAAGGACCAAATGATCCTTTCCGACTTTACTGGCAAACACCCGGCACGGGCCCGAGTTTGTTATTATCGTACTCCCGGAGAGGAGAGGATAATAGCTATCGCCGTATTACGGGACGGCACCACCATTGCCCACTTTCGCCCTCTACAGGGGGACTAAACGGTCATATGAATACAGGGCAGTAGCATACTGCTGGGACTAGGAGGTCCTACTAAGTATGTTACTGCCCTCTTGTTTCTTAATTAGCTCTGTAGCTCCTGTAGACGGGCTTCAACCCGCTGGCGCTTTTGCTGCCAATCGGCCAGCTTTTGTCGTTCCTTTTCTACAATCTCAGCCGGCGCCTTATTGACGAAGCCGGGATTAGCCAGCTTCTTCTCGCAGCGCAACACCTCTTTATTAAGAGTTTCCAGTTCAGCCTGTAAGCGTTTAATCTCCTGATTGATATCGATTAATCCGCTCAGTGGCAGATAGAGTTCGGCCCCCGTTACTACCGCCGACATGGCCTTCGGCGGCTTGGCATCGCCAAAGCGTCCGATAGTCAATTGGGAAATACCGGCCAACTTATTGAAGTAGGGCACCACCTGCTGCAGCAAGTCCTGTTCCTTTACACCGGCGGCGTGAATATGGCATTCGACCCGGCGGCTAGGGGCTACCCCCAACTCGGCGCGGATGTTGCGCACCGCCTTAATGGCCTCCATAATCATACCCATGGCCTGCTCCGCCTCTTTATCCTCAACTCCTCCTTGTAGATGGGCCAAGGAGCGATCATGATACTCTCGCCGGTCTGAGGCAAGTGCTGCCATATTTCTTCGGTAATGAAGGGCATGAAAGGATGTAACAAGCGGAGGGTCTGCTCCAACACATAGGCCAAGACCGATTTGGCTGTTCTCTGGGCTGCTTCATCTTCGCCATAAAGGCGGCTCTTGGCGATCTCAATATACCAGTCACAATACTCGTTCCAAATGAACTCATAGAGGCTGCGCATAGCTTCGCCAAAATTATAGGTGTCCAGGAAGTGGCTTACTTCCTTAGTCACATGGTTAACCCGGCTCAATATCCAGCGATCGGCCAACTCCAAATTGTGCTCAATATCGATTTCTTCGGCTTGGAAATCACCTAGGTTCATGAGCACAAAGCGGGCCGCGTTCCACAACTTATTAGCAAAGTTGCGGGCCGCTTCTATTTTCTCCTCATAGTAGCGCGAATCGTTGCCCAGGGTGGTACCGTTCAACAAGCTCCAACGCAAAGTATCGGCTCCATAGTGCTCGATCACTTCCAAGGGATCGATACCGTTCCCCAATGACTTGGACATCTTCCGACCTTGAGCATCGCGAATGAGACCATGAAGCAGTACATCTTGGAATGGAACCTGTCCCTTAAAGTAGAGCGAAGTGAAGATCATCTTGGATACCCAGAAGAAAATAATATCGTAGCCGGT
>JAAYGE010000008.1 GCA_012727835.1 Bacillota bacterium | reverse complement strand
GTAGGACAACGCAAACTGGCCGGCATCTTGTCCGAATTCAGTGGCGAACTGGACGCGGTGGAGTTTGTGGTAATCGGTATGGGCATTAACATGCACCAAGCCGAATTTCCTAGCGAAATAGTCCACACCGCCACCTCCTTCTACCGGGAAACCGGGCAGAAGGTAAACCGGGCACAAGTGCTGGCCCGTACGCTGGCTGAGATGGAGAGGATCTTGCCCTGGCTTCAGTCGGACGATATCACGCCCCTGTTCACTGCCTGGCAAAAGCATGATCACCTGCTGGGCCAAGAAGTAAAGGTCATGGAGCCCACCGGCACTTATACGGGAAGGGCCTTGGGATTAAGCGAGTCAGGGGCTTTACGGGTGGCTTTGCCCGATGGAACGGAAAAACTGGTTTTGGCCGGTGACGTTTCCATTCGCCCCCACACCGATGCCTAAGCTATACGCCTACGAATAGCCGCGGTTAAAATACTGGCCACCGCCGCCTTGATTAAATCGAAGGCAATAAAGGGATAAAAGCCGAAAGTTAATACCTGTTGGATTGTGAGCGTGCGGCCCATCACGTAATGAAAAACAAGATACAGATAGGGTAAACCGCAGGCGTACAACACCACTAGCCCCCAAATGCTTATAACAAAAACCTTGGGGGCAGTAGGCTCCTGTAATTTATCCATAGCCCAACCGATGACCCAGGCAGAAAAAATATAGCCAAAAAGAAAACCGGCGCTGGGCAGTAGTAGATAACTGGGCCCGCCGAAGGGAGGCTGGGCGAAGACCGGTAACCCAATTAGTCCTAGCACCACATATAGTACCAGACTCCAGGCACCTTTTGTGCCCAACAGGGTGCCGGACAGAATCACGAAAAGGGGCACCAGGCTAAAGGGTACGGCCGCATCGCCACCAAAACGCAAAATAACGGCGGCCGCCACATGTAGTACAGTGAAGAGAACGGCCCTAGTCAGATCTGGGGTGGATAATTGCAATTTTGTCACACACCTTTGCTAGCAATCGGGTAATCCCCACTAATGTTAACCCCGTCCTTCAGCTAAGTCAACAATACAACGCAATGAAAGGGGCTGATCGCATAAGCAGTATTTTGCGATCAGCCCCGTGGTGTTTATGGACCTTCGTAGCACCATCACTTGCCCCTTGGACTCAATTGTTTGCAACCACAACCCCCTTGCTGTGGCTCCATTTGCCACAGCGGTCACCCCAATAGGCAATACTTTGTTCGCCGATCTTAAATTCCATGACCTCGCAACCGTTGGCGCAACCGTTACAATCATGGGAGATTGCCTGGCAGTCGGCGTCGGCGATAGAAAACCCTCGCCACTGGCTGGTGTGATTGCGAGCGGCCGTTGCCCTTTGAGCTAGCAGGGCAGCTCCTAAAGCTCCCATCACGTCATAATGCTCGGGTACTTCAATTTCCTGCTGCAAGGCATCCTGAAAGGCTTGCCGGATACCCACATTAGCTGCCACCCCTCCTTGGAACACTATAGGAGGCTCGATGGTTTTACCTTTGGCCACATTGTTTAAGTAGTTGCGCACTAGGGCTTCACATAAACCCCGCACGATATCGGGTACCGAGTGGCCCATCTGTTGTTTATGCACCATATCCGATTCAGCAAAGACGGCACAGCGACCGGCTATGCGGGTGGGTTGTTTGGCCGTTAAAGCCATCGCCCCTAGCTCAGAGATATCTATCCCCAGGCGGGCCGCCTGCCGGTCTAAAAAGGCGCCGGTGCCGGCCGCACAAATGGTATTCATGGCAAAATCCACGACCACGCCATCGCGCAGGATGATAATTTTAGAGTCCTGCCCGCCTATCTCTAAAACGGTTCGCACCTATGGGTTCACCGATAAAGCGGCCATGGCATGGGGGGTGATCTCGTTTTTCACACTATCGGCTCGTACCAAGTGGGCGGCCAGTTGGCGCCCACTACCGGTAACACCGCAACCGAGCACTGTTACCTCATTAGGCAGCTGGGCCTGCAACTCTCGCAAACCCTTTTGGACTACTCTAATGGGGTTGCCCCGCGTCCTCAGATATAACTTGCTATGTACTTGCCCATCTTCACCAACAGCCACCAAATTAGTGCTTACCGACCCCACATCAATTCCCAGCGCTACACGCAATTAAATCACTCCCTAAACGACTACGACGACGCTCTTGTAACATATCCACAAAGGCCTCTAACCGAGTCACTAAACCGGCTTCACCGGCGTGTTCATCTAAGGTGACAGTAAGTACGGGAATACCGTAGTCCCTGCTGATGGTTGGAAGAATACTCTCGGCAATGATCTCAGGCATACAAGTTAATGGTAAGATCTGCACAATGCCGTCGTATCCCTGCTGCGCATAATCGATTGCATATCCGATCGTCTCAAAACCGTGTCCTCCTACCCGCTGGGGTAAATAGGGCTGGCAGCGACGAGCAATGCGCCGCATCTCTCGCCAAGCCCGCCAATCGGGTAACAAATGTTCCCGCACCCAATTGGAACTATATAGATTACGGGTTACAGAGGCCCCCAATTCACCCAGCCGTTCCCCAATACGAAAATTAACCGACGACTCGATTAGCATATAGATCTCACCCACCACACCTATACGCAAAGGCGGGCTAGCCGGGCGGGGCAGCAGACCTTGTTCTAGCTGAAGGCGGAAATCTTTCCTTACTCGTCTTAATTCGGACCAGGTGGTTGCTCTATCCACCGCCTTTACCGCCTGAGCATAGAGGTTGCTACAATAGCCAGGCACCTTCTCCCGGTAGCGTTCTCGCAACAAAATAGCTTCTAGGCTATCTAGATAGGTTACTTTGGCCAAACTGAAACCGATTAAAGGTAATAATGTATGCCAGCGAATGGCTCTCCCATTGGCTTTCAGGGCCTGGGAGACTTCTCGCACAAAGTTGTCCCGTTCTAAAACGATCATACGCGTAGGCAATCCCAGGTCACCCAGTATCTCCCGCTGCACTTCTGCATAATAGCCTAGTCGACACGGGCCAATACCGCCGAGCATAAAGATGGCTTCAGCCCCCGCTTCAATGGCCTGCAAATAGTTTCCGATCATTACTTTAAAGGGCAAACAAATAAACTCGGGTGAATGCTTAGCTCCTAGTTCCAAAGTGGCCCGGGTAATGGGAGGCGGAACTATCACATCGAATCCCACTTCTTGCAGCAGATGTTTAACCCCCACCCAAGCCGTCCCCAGATGGGGAAAAGTTACACGCACTGGGCCGCCTCCTTCCAAGCAAGCATATCGAGAAAGGCCTCCAACCGGGTTTCAACACCGGCTTCGCCCGTGTGTTCATCCATCGTCAAGAGCAAAAAGGGTTTATCATTCTTTATTGCTACCCGTTGTACCAACTCGATAATCAATGACTCCAATCCGCAACCGAAGGATGCCAGGTGAATTATACCAATGACATCGGGTCGGGTGGCGTAATGGGCACCGGCCCCGAATACAACGCGGCCTGACGACCAAAATAGGGGTTTGCGCAGCTGAGCATTGGCCTGCCGCAGATATTTAACGGGCAACATTTGGGGTGTTAAAACCCGATACCCTCGTTGCAACAGCCGTTCTACCACCCGCAGATTGGTATAACTATCATACAGATTGTAAGGATGCCCAATAACCGCCACATTTCCCCTATCCCCCCGTTGGGGTTGGCTGTGACCGGGAAGAAGACCGGCGTGGTAATCCCGTTCTAAAGCTCGTAGCGCCTGTTGTCCAGCCATAAAAGCTCGGTAGATTTTCCAGGGATTGCGAGTAATTGCCTTACCCGTGTCCAAGATCGCCTTAATTAGACCTCGCCTACCTAAACGCAAATTCACATACGGCGATAGCAGCGGCGGGAGATTAGGTATACTATGACGTAACATATCGGCCAAGCCAATCAGCTTAGGACACTGACAGGTTCCTGCCAGCGTGCTAAAGAGCCGCGGGATAAAAATTATGTCAACCTTAGTAGCTAGTTCGGCCACATGCCCATACATTACCTTTACCGGATAACAAACATCATCGGTTGCCAGGGCAATGCCCTGTCCAGCAATCTTGGGTGTAGTGGCTGGGGATACCACCACTTCACAACCTAGGTGTTGAAAAAATGTTTCCCATAAGGGGTAATAGTCGTAGTAGGCTAGAGCTCTGGGGATACCAACACGCAACTTATCACCTCAGATCACTTAGCAATATGCACACATACTATTTTTCCCTACGTAACCATTTATATACACCAGCATGCTCACCTACCAGCGGGGAAAAATACTTACCAGAGGAGGCGATCAATTTGCCAGGAATTTGCCCTGTATGTAATGGACTTACTCCATTAACCACTGCCTGTGCCTATTGCCTAGCCCCCTTACTTGATTATGGTCAGTTAGAAAGTTATCTGGACCCCTATGCTCCCTTCGAAGAGGATGAATTACTGCACCAGAGTCAGACATCAGTTTACGAAGGTTATTGTCAGCATCTAGCTTACTGTGGCCATTGCCATCGCCAAGTTTCTGTACCGGTGGAACTAATTCCAGCCCCAGATAACGGATATCTTTAAACCCGGCAATAGGTGAAGCATAACAACAAACCGGTCAAAGTGTAAAAAATGATGGTTTTGGCCTGCACCCGCAACAGGCGTTCCTGACAAAACAGGACTTGCGCACCTTGCCAAGCCATCTGCAGGCCGAGAGCAGCTAGTCCTAGGTACAAACCCAAAATCCAGAAACCGCCGGTGAACAAGAGAGGCAAAGACGTTATTAGGGCTAAGACGATTAATGCCTGATAGATACCGATGGCCTGCCCTCCAGTCAAGACTACCCACGTCTTCTTACCGGCAGCTTCATCGGTCTGCCGATCGGGAAATTCGTTAATATATAGGACGGCCGTAATGAGGAGACCTAAGGGCAGCGACGCTACTAGCGGTTGCCAGTGCAGGTGTCCAGTTTGCGCATAGTAGGCACCCAGAACTGTTAAAGGTCCAAAGGTAACACCCGTCACCAACTCGCCCCACCCCCGATAAGAAAAGGTGGCGGGAGGAGCCGTATATCCATGGCCCATCAATAGCCCCAGGCAACCGATTAGCAAAGCCCCATAACCAACCTGCTGAGAGATGATGAGGCCGCAAACAAAGGCCACAAAATATAAGGCGCGATACAGGGACCTCAGCTGCTCTAGAGACAACCCACCGTCGCCCTCCAGTCGAATGCCACCGGATAATAACTCCGGAGGTTTCAAACCATCGGCTCCTAGTAACCAGTCGTAGTAGTTATTAGCCACGTTGGCGCCCGCATGTAACAACATACAGCCCAATAGCGCTAAAACGAAGCGCCCCTCAACTATTTCCCCTTGCTGCCCGTAAGCTATTGCCGTACCTAATAATGCGGGGATAGCAGAAGCGATAAGGAAAGGTCCTCGGATAGCCTGCCAGAATAAACTCAACCTGCCTTTACGCGTAGCCATTCTTAGCCCCCTTCACCAAGCTGTCTTTTTAGTGTATCCAGAAAATCGGTATCCATAGCAGCAAGCATGATATAATTGAGTAGCCTAGCCCACGCAAGAGGAGGCTGCCTATGGACGTTGCTTTTATCAAAAGTCGGCTGGAAGACTTTTTTGCCACCCTGAGTGAGCATTTCCCTAATTATGAACGCCGCGATGCTCAGCGGGAAATGATCGGTCTGATACTTAACGGCTTTTTTAAACAGAATCATGTTCTAGTTGAAGCGGGCACTGGCACCGGTAAATCCTTGGCCTATCTTCTAGCCGTTTTAGCCCTTTTAGCTAGTGGTGAAGAAAAGAAAATAGTCATCTCTACCCACACCATCAATCTGCAGGAGCAGTTGTTACATAAAGACATCCCCCTTCTGCAAAAGCTGTTTAGCCCTTTCCTTGATTTCCGCGCCGCCTTAGCCAAAGGCCGTAACAACTACGTTTGTAAACGCCGTTTTCTAGATTTAATTAACAACGTGGGACAAGGACTAGACAGCATATCTCAGGTGCAGGAGTTTGCCGCCCTGCGCCCCTTGCTGTATGCGGACGGTAAGTTTCTTATCGGAGACCGGGCCGATTTGCCAATTAGTGTGTCTCAGGAGCTCTGGTCCAAATTTAATTCCAGCCATGAAACCTGCCTGGAACGCCGTTGTCCCTTGGTGCGCGAGTGTTTTTTCCGCACCGCCCGAGAGGAACTCCAGGAAGTTGATATCGTAATTAGTAATCATGCTCTTTTCTTTAACGACCTGGCCATCCGTGGCTCCGCTGAGAATGAGGAAGGTATTTTACCTCCCTATGACTATGTCATTTTCGATGAGGCCCATCATATTGAAGATGTGGCTTGCGCTGCCCTTTCACTGCGTATTGACGGTTACTACTTAAAAACCCTCGGTGGCACCTTTCGCTCCCTGCTAACTAAGGGTACTTTCAAAGAATATCTGGTAAACGATCCGGAGCTGAGCCAGCACGTGGAAAGTGTCATGCGGTCCTACTTCCAGACCATCGAGTCATTCCTGAAAGAATTGCAGGCCCGCAGCCGCGGCCAGACCACATGGCGGGTCCGTTCCGCCGAGGACCTGGCACTGACTGACCCTTTTGCCACCGATTTACAAGCAATTCTAGCCCTTTGCGAAAAGCTAACTTTCTTAGATCTTAGTGATGAAGAAGAAGCGTTGCTGGAAAAGGCGGTCAACCAGTGGAGAAAGTTGCAGGATGATCTGGACTTTATGCTCAAGGTAGAAGATGAAAGTTATGTGTACTGGATTGAGAGTTCACCAACCGATTCGGCACTTAGCTCCCTCCAGGCCGCACCGGTAGAGATGGCTCCCACTTTGCGGGAGACTCTATTTGAAAGCGATATAGTTGCGGTTTTAACATCAGCTACCTTGGCCAGCCCAACTTTAGCATTTACCTCCCAACGCTTAGGTATAGACAGCTTTTTTAGTGCCATTTTGGCATCGCCCTTTGACCACCAGCAAAACGCTGCCATTTATATATCTCCCGAGGCTATAGAACCCAACTATCAGAACAACCGGGCCTATGAAAAGTACTTGGCCGAGCTGATAGTAGAAACTGCTACCCTGGTAAACGGTGGAGCCTTTGTCTTGTTCACCTCCTACCAAATGCTCAATAACGTGTATGATCTGGCCATCGCCGAGCTACTGGAAAGGGGGCTCACCGTACTAAGACAGGGAGATCAGCCTCGCCATGAATTATTGAAGCAATTTGCCCAGGAGAAGGATGCAGTCTTGTTTGCCACTTCCTCCTTTTGGGAGGGGGTTGACGTGGTAGGAGATGCTTTACGCTGTGTCATCATTACCAAACTACCCTTCGCCGTGCCCGATCATCCTGTAACGGAAGCCCGCATGGAAGCTTTACAGGCTAAGGGTCGCAACCCGTTTATGGCTTATCAATTGCCACAAGCCATCATCCGTTTGAAGCAGGGCTATGGACGCCTTATTCGTTCCCAAGAAGACCGCGGCATCGTAGTTATCGCCGACCCGCGTGTTCGCACCAGACGATATGGCCGTCTATTCTTAGATGCTTTACCTTGTAAAAATGTAGTCACCGATCCGGGAAAGCTTAAAAACTTTGTGGTCCGTCATCAAATTGGAGTAAAAGAAAAGCACACCTAAGCAAAATGCTTAGGTGTGTTTTTTAAAATAGGCTCTGGCAGCGACCTACTCTCCCAGGGCTCATGCCCAAGTACCATCGGCGCTGGAGGGCTTAACTTCCGTGTTCGGGATGGGAACGGGTGTGGCCCCTCCGCCATTGCCACCAGAAATTTGTTGGGTTTAGTACCCTGAAAACTGGACAGTGGAAGAAATCTCATCGAAGAAGATGCTTAGAAGTCAAGCCCTCGACCTATTAGTACCGGGCAGCTGAGTGCCTTGCGATACTTACACATCCGGCCTATCAACCAGGTAGTCTGCCTGGGGTCTTACCTAGTTACCTAGTGGGAGATCTCATCTTGAGGGGGACTTCACGCTTAGATGCTTTCAGCGTTTATTCCGACCAGACTTAG
>JAAYGE010000099.1 GCA_012727835.1 Bacillota bacterium | reverse complement strand
GCCTTGGCCTACGGCAAACGATTGATAAACTTTTCCGTGCCTAAAAGCGGCAATACCTATAATTCCCTCAGCATGTTCGCCAAGATAATGGGGGGCAACCGCATGGGGCAATGGTTGGAACAGGGGCTATCCCCTCAGCAAATTGAAGCCCGCTATGCGGCCGAATTAGCCCAGTTTAGGCGCGACCGTGAACCTTACCTTATTTACGGCTATCATGGCGGTAAGGGGCCCAATTTGCTGGTAGATAACGTTCCCCTCTATAGCGATGTGAGACCTTATATCGATAGGAATAATCGGACTATGGTGCCCTATCGAGTGATCGGACAAGCTTTAGGTGCCAAGATCCATTGGAATGCGCAGGACCGCAGCGTGACCCTGCAAAAGGGTGAAAATACGGTGGTGCTGAAGATAAACCAAAGGACCGTCTATGTAAATGGGAAACCAACTACTATGGATACGGTCCCCGTAATTAAAGATAACCGCACCATGGTGCCGGTGCGCTATGTAGGTGAACTGTTAGATGCCTTTGTCCACTGGGATCAGCCATCAAGGACCGTTATTATAAAAACTCAACCATAAAAGGTATATCGAACTAGGCGTAGGGGCTGCTCGCAAGAATTTGCGAACAGCCCCCTTGTCTTCTTAGGCAGTGGATACTATTTAGTACTATAGGCCCAGCAACTTGTTAATAAAGGGCGTAAGGGTACCGATTAAAGCACCCAATAAAAAGCCCAAGTTAGTGATGGCCGCCAATTGATCCCGTATAATTTGCAGCAGAATCTCTTCTACTTGTAGAATATCCAGATCGTTGACTTGCCCTTCCACAATTTCTGTAAGCCTGAGTACGGAAAGCAGCTCCGCACCATAGGTGACAGCCCCTTGGCAGAGTATCGCCTGCAGACGCGGCGCTAGCGCGGCAGGGGAAGGGAGTTCCACCTGGCTGAACAGTTGAGCAGGTGTGACCTGCAGCCAACGGCGCAGGAGAGAAGCCACCGCCGTCTTCGTGCTGGGGGCACCGATAAAAAGGCTTATCGCCTCTGTGACCAGCTTGTTCAGTGCAACGACCAGCTGCGGATCGTCGCCAATGGCACAGGCGCTGGCCTGAACAATTGATGCCAACTGGTCGACCCAAGGGCCCCATTGGTCGGAGGATAAAAGCTCATCTAGCTGCTTTAACTCGGGTAATTTAACTTTGGCAACAAGAGGGGCCAACGGTTGTTCCAGCAGCTGCTGCCAGCGAACAAGTAAGAAAGAAATTATTTGGGCGCGCACTTCTTCTTTGGTTAAAGACTGAATTAGGGTGTCAGCTAGTTTGCCCGTGTCGGCAAAGGCGGAAAGTAGGCGCAGCATGGTGTTTCCCGCCAAGAACCGCTGGATAAAGGATTCGATCAGCCGCCTCTGGGCAGGTTTTTGTAGCTGCTGGTGTAGCCAATCCAACAAGAGGGGCCCATCGGCCAGAAGCGAATTATGGACCAGCTCTTGAAGGGCTAGAGGTAGCACATCGCCCACCAACTTGGTTTCGTCGGCCTGCAACTGGCCGCGCAACGCCTCCAGTTCCGCCAAGAGTTTCTCCCGCATTGGCTGACTGCTAAATAAGGCCCTCAAAAAAGAATTTAGCGTTGGGCTTAGTTCTGCCAGTGGCAACTCCTGACTCCCGTCGGCTAATAGCTCCGGCAGACTGCTTTCAGCTACTAGCAATAGAATCTTCTCAGCCAGATGCTCGGGTAAGTCGCTTATTTGGTCGGCTAAACCGGCCGTTTGCAATAGCTCTTCTACTGTACGTTCTTCTGTGACTAGTTTCTGGCCCAATCGCCTCAATAGGTTTTCCAAATGCTGGGTAAATTGAGGATGCTGCAAAGCAGTGACCAGTGTTTCGGTAGTAACTAGATATTCGGTTACCGTTTTGCCTAAGCTTCGGGCTAAATCGGCCCGCTTCTTGGGGATAAGACCGGGTGTAAAGGGTACCCGCCAGGGGCCGATATATTTCTCCCGCAGAGGGCGAAATAGCATCTTAATGGCCAGCCAATTGGTGCTATAGCCAATAATGCCGCCCACTAGGGCGCTTATCAAAATGGGCAGTAACATGCCTACTCACTCCTTAGCTTCCAGCTATCGTTTATTATACGCCAATTGACCCCATTGCCAAAAAAAGAGGTGTCCCCAGCTGCTGGGGAACACCTCTTCGTGTTTTTTATTGGGGTAAACGGAAGTGAACCGGCGGCGTATCCCGCTTTAATACCTCAAAGGTAAAACCTTGAGCTTGTAATCCCTCAATAATGGCCGGTAAGGCTTCCACGGTCGTTTTCTTGATAGGAGCGTCGTGCATTAATACAACGGCCTGGTTACGATTCTGAGCACCCCGTAATGTGGCATCTACGATCACTTGCGTATCTACCACCGGCTTAGTCGCATCTAGAGAACTAACGTTCCAGTCAAAATATTGCATGCCTTCCCGGTGAATGCGGGCTGCTAGGCTGGCGGCCAAATCGGCGCCGCCGTAACGGGTTATGAAACTGGTGTTAGAACCACCAGGAAAACGTAAGATATCGGGCCTTACACCGGTGGTAGTCTCAATTAGATCCTGCAGTTTATACATGCTTTCCATAAAGGCCTCTTCCGATTTGTAGATATCGGAGTATACATGGTTGTAGCTATGCAAACCGATGGCATGCCCCTCTTCCACAATACGACGGTAGAGGTGTTTGCTATATTCGCTCTCGGAACCGATCACGAAAAAGGTGGCCTTCACGCCGTATTCCCGCAAAATGTTCAAAATTTGTTCCGTGTTGGCGCTAGGCCCATCATCGAAGGTCAAATAGGCAAACTTCGGCTGCTTAGGTTGACTAGAGTTTTTATCATTTAACTGGGCTTCCTGTCTTGCCAGCTCCAAATCGATAGTCAGCGCAGCATTTTCATTTAATAATTCTTCGTTTTGCACCTTTAAAGCCTGCACAGTAGCTTGTAGTTTGAAAATATGGGTGCCTAAGCCTATCAAGACACTAACAATCAGGACAGCGACAAGTACCTTTGTATACTTGCCAATTTTGCTCACCTTCTTTCCTTCTCTATAATACCACCGTTGGACAGGAAAGTGGATAGTGTAAGTAATTTCTTGTCGAAAAATGTTGGAGAAACTGTAGCTTTTCCTTGCATATACATTAGCAGGGAGGGATTATATGTGGAGGGATTTTATTAAAGAAGCGGAACGGGCCTGGTTACGGGTTTTTGATTCGGGGAAACGTACACCCTTTTGTAGCCCCGACGGGGCTCCCTTGTTGCGTTTGCCCATGCGTTGGCAGAGTCGTCGCCGCATTTACAACTATTTCCGCCGCTGGTGGGGTCCTCGTTTAGCCAATAATATGTTGCGCAACTTACCAATTTACGAACGGGGAGGCAATCTCTATGTGGCCGCATACGATGTGCCACCCATCTCCTTAAACGTCAGCCAGGTGGAAGTGGAAAGGAAAACAGATGATACGGTGTGGTTGCAGGC
>JAAYGE010000098.1 GCA_012727835.1 Bacillota bacterium | reverse complement strand
CCCTATGGACGCTACTATCTACCTGGTTGGCCAAACAGGCGCCTGCCGGTAATTTTGGTGTTGCTGTTGAAACTTGGCTCGGACCCATTCTAGGCAAGGTTTTTCTTCTCTGGTTTGCCGCTTACTGGTTTCTGCTTAGTATTGGGGTATTGTCGGAAGTGAGCTTCGTTTTCCACATTGTGGCCCTACCAGCAACGCCGAGAGGAGTCTTGCAAGTAGCCTTTCTCTTTCTAGTAATTTATACCGATTTGTACGGTATCGAGACCTGCATACGCACCATTCAGGCGCTGTTGATGCTGGCCATCCCATTGATGCTCAGCTTCCTGTTAACCGCCTTTGCTGCAGCTCGCTGGACGAACCTATTACCTCTGCTGGATGCCAGTCTGGTAGATATGGTCAAAGCTACCTACTATATTAGCCCCTATCCCTTGGCTGGCATATTAACCACCCTGTTTCTGGCGGTGCAAGTCCAGGATCAGGAACAGATAGGGATCAAAAGTGTTCTGTTCCATTGGCTAGCTGGTCTCCTGTTAGCCTTGATAGTAGCTGTCACTATCGCTGTTTTGGGCTGCTGCGTGACCGAATCTTACGTCTACCCCACTATCCCCTTGGCCCAGAGCATCAATATTGGGGGCACTCTGGTGGGTGTAGAAATATTGGTTTATCCTCTGTGGTTACTGTCCGGCTATATCAAAAGCGCCATCGCATTTGTTATAGCTTCGGCAACGGTTGCAGCCCTGTTTCCGGCTTTTAAACAACCCTGGCGCGCATGGGGTTTGGGCTTGATAGTGCTAGTAGTAGCCATGCTCCCGGCCAACCTCCGGGAGGTGGGCCGTTTACTCAATATCTGCAATTTCCATTTGGGCATCCCTTTTTACCTGGTTATCCCGGTCATAGCAATTGGAGTGAAGCTGAACAAGGGAAGGAAGCAACATGCTAAGTAAGATTACATGCCGCCTGATTGCATTGTTGCTGTTAACGAGTTTTTGTTTGGTCGGCTGTTGGGATTCAGAAGAAATCACCTCTCTCGCACCGGTAGTAGCCATCGGCATCGACGCGGGTAGTGAACCTAACCTTATGCGCATCTCAGCTCAAATGGCACTGCCGGCAGCTGGCGGAGGCGGCGGTGCCGGTAGTGGAGCTGCTCACACCCGCCTGCGGGTTCTAACGGTAGAGGCGAAGTCTCTAACCCAAGCCTTCGCTCTACTACAAAGCCGTACCCGTCGTCGGCATTTTTTTCTGCATCTCAATCACGTGGTATTCGGTGCCCAACTGGCTCGCCATGGACTGGGCAGGGCTACCGAAGCTTTGCAGGCCTGGCCCCAAATCCGCGGTTCCACTTTAGCCTTTGTGTCTGAAGAGACGGCCGAACAGGTATTACATGCCCACTCGGGCATTGGACAGGACCCGGGGAGCGATATCTCCCATATTATTCGTAGTGTCAGCTCAGCTCCGGTAGCCCGCAAGATGACCCTCAACGATATGATTAATGCCCTTTCCTCCCCCGGCAGTACCACCCTCACCCTGCCCATCCTAGGCCTAAGACCACTGGCCCTTACTTCCGGAGATGAGAACCCGGCGGCTGGTGTGGGAATCGATGGTGAGCAATACATGGAAGTGCAGCTGAAGGGGACAGCCCTGTTCGAACGCGACCGCTGGGTGGCCGAACTGAGTGTGCGAGAAACGCAAACCTTAGCCGTTCTGGTGGGGGCCGCCAAGCGCGGCATGAGCACCATGGTTAACCCGGAAAATCCGGAGGGAAAGCTGGCTCCCCAATATGAAAGAATACGAGTAAGTTACCGTGTCAATGAAACTGCTCCCGGCCAGCTTCAGGTTGTTACTCGGCTGCGGGTAGACATTCGACTGGTAGAAATCCATGGAGGCTATGATCCCCAATTGTCGGATACTGCCCCTATCGAAGCTACCGTTAAACAAGACATCACCAATCGCGTCAGCGCCCTTTTCCAGAAATTACAGGCACACGGTTTGGATTCGGTAAACATTGGACAAAGGATCAAGCAACAAAAGCCAAAGTTGTGGAGACAGCTGGAGGCCGACTGGTTACAAATTTACCCCTCCGTCGAATTTGTTGTGGAGGCCGTTCCCAAGGTGAGAAACCTGGGGTTAATCAAGAATTTCTATCGTCTAGGTGAATAGGAAAAAGAGAGGCTATCGCAAACGCTTTTGCGATAGCCCCTTGTTGTTGGCAGGCCGTGAAAGCTTAACGACAGCCTCTAGATATCGACTCAACGGGGCTACTCCCGGGCGCCCCTCCACTTGTTCTATAGCTGTTGCCCCTGCTCAGCTAGCACGGCTGCGCAGCGCGGGCAAATTGCGTTTTCCTCCTCATCATGGGTGGCCGCTTCGCTATAGTTCCAGCAGCGTTCACATTTTTCACCGGCCGCCGGGATAACCCGTACCTTAAAGCCGGGCAGTTCCTCCGATTCGCCCGCCCCGTCCCTGGCCGGCTCCTCGGTTAACACTTCTGCCTGAGATACGATGAGCAACATGGGCCACTGGCTGGTCAACTCCACAACGAAGTCTTGCCAAGCGGCCGATGGGTAGAGTTCTACCCGGGCATCGAGGGAGCTGCGAATCATTTTCTCCCGCCGCGCTTGCTCCAGTACCTTGGCCACCACATCGCGCACGGTGATAATTTTCTCCCAACGGGCCTCTAATTCGGTATCTAGATATTCGGTCTGCACCTGGGGCCATTCAGCCAACTGTACGGTGACTGGGGCGTTATCAATGTGCGGCATAGCCTGCCAAATTTCTTCCGCTGTATGGGTGAGAACAGGGGCAATCAACCGCACTAACGTATGGAGAGCTTCCCACAGCACCGTCTGGGCCGCCCGCCGTTCCGGGCTAGCCGGCAACGAGGCGTAGATACGGTCTTTAATCACATCCAGATAGAAGGCGCTCATATCTACGGCACAGAAATTATGCACCCCATGGTAGAACACGTGCAGATCAAAATCTTCGTAGGCCTGGGTCACCCGCTCCACCAAACGAGCAAGGCGCATCAAAGCCCAGCGATCCAACTCGGTCAGCTGATCATAGGGCACCTGGTCGGTAGCCGGATCAAAGTCGTAGAGGTTGGAAATCATGTAGCGGGCCGTATTACGAATCTTGCGATAGACCTCCGCCATCTGCTTCAAGAGGTCATTGGAGATGCGGACGTCGTTCTTAAAGTCCACCGAAGCTACCCATAGCCGCAGAATATCGGCACCGAATTGCTTGCATACGTCGGCCGGGTCAATAACGTTACCTAAGGACTTGGACATCTTGCGGCCTTCACCGTCGAGGACAAAGCCGTGGGTTAGAACCGCTTTATAAGGTGCGCTACCGCGGGCAGCCACCCCGGTCCAGAGGGACGATTGGAACCACCCGCGATGCTGGTCGCTGCCTTCCAAGTAAAGGTCGGCGGGCCACCGCAGTTCATCGTGGTTTTCCAAAACTGCCACATGGCTAGAGCCCGAATCGAACCAGACGTCCATGATATCCTTTTCTTTTTCAAACTCGGTATGACCGCACTGGGCACACTTGGTCCCAGGAGGAAGAATGTCTTCAACTGGTGTAGTGAACCAGGCATTGGAGCCCTCCGCAGCAAACAGGGCCTGCACCCGTTTGACCGTCTCTCGGTTGATCAGCTCCTTGCCACATTCTTTGCAGTAGAATACGGGGATGGGCACACCCCAAACCCGCTGGCGAGAAATGCACCAATCGCCTCGCTCCCGCACCATGTTGGCGATCCGCTCTTTCCCCCATTTAGGAATCCACTGCACCTTCTCAATTTCATCCAACGCCTGCTGGCGGATGTTATCAACAGAAACAAACCATTGCTCGGTGGTACGGAACATCACCGGCTGTTTACAGCGCCAACAATGGGGGTACTGGTGGCCAATTTTGCTGGCGTTAAGCAGGGCTCCCCGCTCCGCTAATTCGGCGATAATCTCCTTATTAGCCTTTTCATAGTACATACCGGCAAAGGGACCGGCTTCTTCCGTAAAGACACCCCTATCGTTAACCGGATTGATCACCGGCAAATCATAGCGGGCACCTACTTCAAAGTCTTCCTGACCATGGCCGGGAGCCGTATGCACACAACCGGTACCCGCTTCGAGAGTAACATGGTCCCCTAGAATAACTAGAGAGCGGCGTTCAGCTATGAAGGGATGCTGGCAAACCATGCCCTCCAGCTCGCTACCCATAAAGGTGGCACCCTGCTCAGCTTCGTCCAGGCCCACCGTTTGGCAGACTTCCTCAGCCAAATCTTTAGCCATAACTAGCAGATGGTCGCCGGCATCGACTAGCACGTACTCAAATTCCGCATTGACTGCAATGGCCACGTTGGCCGGTAGAGTCCAGGGGGTGGTGGTCCAAATGACAAAGTAGACCGGCTTGTCAAAGCCAGCGAATACACCCTGCGGGTCTTCTACCAGCTCAAAGCGCACGTAAATAGAGTCGGACTTTTTGTCATGATACTCGATCTCCGCTTCGGCTAGGGCCGTTTCGCAGGTGGGGCACCAATGAACGGGGCGCAATCCCTTATAGACCAGCCCCTGCTCCACCATGGCGGCAAAGATCTCCAGCTGCTTAGCTTCGTATTCGGGCAACAGGGTAATGTAGGGGTTATCCCAGTCGCCCCGTACACCTAGACGTTTAAATGCTGTCCGCTGCTTCTCTAACCAGGTCAGGGCGAAAGCGGCACACATCTCCCGCAATTCCACCGGCGAGATCTCCCGCCGCTTAGAACCCAGTTTCTTAGCAACGGCGTGCTCATTGGGGAGACCGTGTGTGTCCCAACCGGGCACGTAAGGGGCGTCATACCCCTGCATGGTTTTAAACTTTACCACAATATCCTTTAAGATTTTGTTCATGGCCGTACCGATATGGATATTGCCATTGGCATAGGGCGGGCCATCATGCAAGATATACTTGGGAGCGTCAGCTCGGGCTTCCTGCACCAAGCGATAGACGTCCATTTCCTCCCATTTCTTCTGGATATCCACCTCTTTGGTGGGCAGGTTGGCTCGCATGGGGAAACTAGTTTTCGGCAGATTCAGCGTCTTACCGTAGTCAACCATTTTCTTCACCTTCCTTAAAAAATCGAAATCCTCCGTCCCAGCAGGGACGAAGGATTAAATCCTCGTGGTACCACCCTAATTCGCCTAAGTAAATAGGCCTCACGACGGTTTCACCGTACACGCGTAACGGGCGCACCGACCACTGGGTAATGGGTAAGAAAACCGTTCCCCAGGGCAGCTCGTGGGTGATCTTCGCTACCGGTTAGCCATCGGGCTCCCACCTTATCCCCGACTCTCTGAGGCTTCACTGATAGTTACTCTCCCAGTCATTGCTTTTCATATTCGCAGGCAGTTTCTTTGTATTATACCATATTATATCCGGAATAAAACACAATATTTAGCTTTAAATACTGATCCTGGCCCACCCTCGACGGGCATTATATAATCGAAGACAAGAAAAACCCTAGCGGAGGAAAAGATGCCTAAACTGGAATTGATCGCTACTGCCACCTTTGCCATGGAGGCGGTGGTAGCCCGAGAACTAAAAGCCCTTGGTTATACCGATCTTACGGTGCAAAACAATCAGGTTAGTTTCCGAGCCGACGAGGCAGCAATCGCACGGACTAACCTGTGGCTGCGAGTGGCCGACCGGGTTAAGCTGGTGATGGGCCGCTTTCGGGCCACCAGCTTTGAGGCCCTCTTTGAACAAACCAAAAACCTGCCTTGGGAAGCCTGGCTGCCGGCCAATGCTTGTTTTCCGGTCCAGGGTAAATCGGTTAAATCCCAACTTTTCAGTGTTTCCGATTGCCAGGCCATAGTAAAAAAGGCCATCGTGGAACGGCTGAAACAAAAATACCGCCGCCAATGGTTCCCGGAGGATGGTCCCCTCTTCCCGGTGGAAGTAGCATTAGTGAAAGATGTGGTTACCCTGACCATAGACACCAGTGGTGAAGCCCTACATAAACGGGGCTATCGCCAATTGGTTAGCCAGGCCCCCCTACGGGAGACGATGGCGGCCGGACTTATTCAGTTAAGCTTTTGGAATCCGGACCGCCCTTTCCTAGACCCCTTCTGTGG
>JAAYGE010000097.1 GCA_012727835.1 Bacillota bacterium | reverse complement strand
GATATTGGGTCTTTAACTGCAGTTGGGCTTCGCAATATGCCACCGATGAGAGAAAACTATCAACAAAGAGCCGGGCGAGCCGGCCGCAAGAATACTGGGGTATCAACGATTGTGACTTATGCTTCTGGTGGCCCTCATGACAGTCACTATTTTCTCCACCCTGATGAGATGATCTCCGGTGAACTACGCAAGCCATGGATTGATAGAGATAATCCGAAAATCAAGCAGCGTCATATCAATATGTTGGTTCTAAATGACTTCATGTTCACCCCAGATATGCGGGTCAAATTTGATGGAATCGTTGATATCGGCATTGTTACGTTCTGCGACACATATGGTGAGAGCTTCATCGATCATGCAAGGAAATTCGGGGAGACCTCGGGTTACCCTACGCAGGAGACAGTCACTCTATTCAGTGAGCTATGTCAGAAAGTGCTATCAAATCGAACGGAATACCTGAGCAGTGGAAAAGAGATTTCGGCCTTTGATGTATTTTACAAAGAAGGCTTTATCCCTTCATACTCATTTCCAAAGAATGTAGTGAGGTTTTACGTGGAAAAGGAATCAGATGCGGGTAGATATGCTCCCAGGGTAATTCAGTATGCTCCTGAGCGAGATATGGCCATTGCTCTTAGTGAATATGCTCCTGGCCGTTATGTGACAATCGACAAGAGGATATATAAAAGTGGCGGAATTTACGCCAACCCACGTCCCAAGGGTTTCTGGGACAATCAAGCTGAATTCTACTTTAACAAAAGCGAATATTTTAAGGACGTAAATGTTTGTTCTGAATGCAACTGGTTTGGCTTGGGGTATGACGAGGTTGGCACGAGCGAAAATTGCCCTTACTGTGGCTCCCCAGTGATCAGAAATAAATTGCTTCGACCTTGGGGTTTTGCACCAGTTGAGGGTAAAGAGATGAAATATGAAGCAGAAGATGAGCAATATACATTTGCTGAATCGCCCTATTACTCCTACGTACCAAAGGATACGGAAATGGTACCGTTTGAAAAAAGTAATATGCGTTATGCGAATCTCCCTGATCGCAATGTCTTAATCGTTAATATGGGGAGAGCTAGGAAGGGTTTTAACATCTGCAAGAAATGCGGTGGAGCAGAGGTTGCCAAACCAAACTCTCAAGATAAGGTTACGGTTTCGCAGCCGTATCGTAGCCGTTCCTTGTGTTCGCACAAGGATATAGCTAAAAACATTTATCTTGGTTACGAGTTCCGAACGGACATGTTTATGCTAGATATTGCATACGATCCGACTAGGTTGGTGGGAAGTGGAGGCACACAAGAAAGAAGCCTTCTACGGACTGCTGCAACGACGATGCACGAAGCTCTGAAAAAAGCCATTTCGATCATATTAGACTTAGATTACAATGAACTAAACGGCGGTTGGCTTCCGAGAATCGAAGACGGGGGGGCCTTTAGTCTTGAGATGTTCTTCTATGACAATCTTTCAAGTGGTGCAGGGTATTCTTCGCTGATTGGTTCCATGTTGGACAAAGTACTGAGTAAAGCAGAGGCAATTCTATCTGAATGTGAGTGTTCTCGTTCTTGCAAGAATTGTTTAGACAACTATTGGAACCAGAGGAACCATCAGTACTTTGACAGGCAACTTGGACTACAATTGCTTCGATACGCTTGGCATGGTTGTATACCAGTAGACTACAGCAGAGAAGAACAGGAGCAGTATCTTCGCCCGTTGCTAAGGTTGATAGAAGAACATCAAGAGTTGTCTCGCCCCATTACACCCATTGCTTTCGAGGTGATTCCTGCTCTTAGAAAAAAACCGCAAAATCAGCGAAACAGAATATACTTTAATCCTTATGACCTGTCAGATTGGTTACCGAATGCATTCATGACTTATAGGGATCTAGCCTTGGGGAGGACGCGAAATGGCTAAGCCACTTTCTCCGCTCCGGTATCCGGGGGGGAAGTTTAAGATTTACAGTAAAGTTAAGAATCTTATTGAAACAAACGGGCTTCGAGAAATGACCTATGTAGAACCCTTTGCGGGAGGATTTGGAATCGGGCTTAGCCTGTTGGCAGAAAACGTTGTTAAGACAGCCGTTCTTAATGATATCGATACTCACATCTACAATTTCTGGTTTGCTGTGCTCAATCACACGGATGAATTTGTTCGGTTAGTTACTGATGTTCCTGTTACAATGGAAGAACGAGAGCGCCAGAAGGCCATATACATGAGCGAAGATGTTGACCCGTTGAGTGATGGATTTGCGACTTTCTTCTTAAACCGCGTTAATTTTTCTGGGGTAATTACAGGCGGCCCAATCGGAGGCTACTCTCAGAATGGCGCGTACAAGCTCGACTGTCGGTTCAATAAAGGTGAGCTAATAAAACGAATAGAGCAGGTAGCTTCGTTGAGAGAGCGCATAGAATTGTTTAATCTCGACGCTGGTGAACTAATATGTAGACAGTTGCGGGAAAGTATTCATCGGTGCTTCTTTAACATTGATCCACCGTATGTTAAGAAGGGGCATAGACTCTACACAAGCTATTTTGAAGAAGAGGACCATAGAAACTTAGAGCGCAAAATCGCTGAGTATCTAGGCAATACGACTTGGATTGTAACTTACGATGATTGCGACTTAATCCGCGATATTTACTCAGATTATCATATTGTTGAATATGATATTTTGCATAACGCTGGGGGCAGTGTGCGCGGGAAGGAGATTGTCATTACGAACATACCCAAGAATCTCTTTTCATGGTGAAGTCTCATAATCACCTATACGTCTTGTGGGTGGGTAAGCATGTTTGCTGTCTCCTGGGCGCGGCTCTACTCCTTGGCCCAGAAAGTCTAATCAACTCAAGTGGACAAAGGTGTAAACGCGGGTGAGCAATATAAGCTCCGCCTGGGCCATAGTGCTGATGTGTGTAAGCTGGACCGGGTTATCTCTCAGTACATTCTGTAGGTATTAGTAGCGGGGTGAGGCCTTTTGTCTCAGAGGTAATTGTTGGGAAGAGGAGGACAACCGTGGGACAGCGTAAATTCGGGATAACGTGGGGGCGAATGAATTACTATTCGCGGGGCAAGGAACTGGTTAAGGAAAGGGAGCAGGAGTTGGCTGAGTCAGAGGAGCAACGGGAGCAGTTTAGGCTCTTGGGTGTCATCAATGGCTTGGCGGCGGGGGAAGGGATGCCGCATAGGAATGCTATTGAAGCTATGGCGGCTGCGAAACAGGAAATACAGGAACTCAGTGATGATGTGGAGCTATTTTAATATGAAATTGAGTTCCAGAAGGGTTTTATCGAAGGGCTGGAGCAAATTCTGATGCTCAATCGAGGCTATTTTAAGAAGCCGGTTCCTTTCGTTTTGTTCGGCTTGTTTGATGACAGCTTGCTGCTTAGCAAGTATGAAGCGGCTATGCTGTTTTCTGAGCTTACCAGATATGTGCCAGGCAGCCTTAATCAGCAGCAATATTTTTTCTCCGACCAACTGGACTAGATAGTTAGTGAAGCTGCCTACATTGCCCGCCAGGAAATGGATTTTGCCGTGGCCTTGGTAGTCCGCAATAAGAGCAGCCAGTTGCTGGAGCGGGCTAAGGAGCTGGCGCATATAGAACCCCACCGGGTTTCCATTGTGATAGACGACGATGAGTTGAATGTACAGCGAATATTAGATCGGATTCTAGGTTTCCATCACCTGGGCTAATAATCATTGTACTAACAGCGCTTTTAGCATAAATCCTAGCCGTAGTTGCGGAAGGAGCTATGTCAGAAGCGCTGTTTTGCTATTCAATTGCTAAGCCCAGGCAAGGATTGCTGTCAGGCAATATAGAATTAACAATGGAAATCCCATGCCAAAAGGGAAGGAGGGGGAACCGATGGAGACTTCGCAAAGTAGGTTGGAGTTTTATGCTACGCAGGGAGCGATCAGCGCCCCGGGTAGGTACGCGGAACTCTTTGATTCGTTGCCGAGCCGTGTGCCATAATTAGTGAGCTTGATTCAAGGATTGTTGTTACACGCCTATTGGGTGGGGCACTATGGTGTCAGTTTAACGGAAGAGCAGAGGCAACACGCAAGCGCCAGGCACATGGAGAAGGTACTTGCCATAATTCTCGACCAAGGGGCGGCTCCTTTGACTGTTCCTCGGGCTTATGAGAAGCGATTTTTCGGGACCTGCAGAGATTTTTCTCTATTCTTAACGTCGGCTCTTAGGCATAAAGGAATTCCTGCCCGGTGCCGCTGTGGCTTTGCCAAGTACTTTTGGCCGGGCCAATATGAAGACCATTGGATTGTTGAATATTGGGATGCAGGAGAAGGCCGCTGGGTTGCCGTTGACGCCCAGTTGGATGGACTACAAAGGGAGAAGCTCCACATATCCTTCGACCCGTTACGGCTTCCTGCAGGGCAGTTTGTGACGGGAGCGGAAGCTTGGAAATTGTGGCGTGCGGGCGAGGTTGATCCCAATAAGTTTGGAATAGCCGAAGTTCGCGGTTTCCCGGTTATCTTCGGCAATCTGGTGCGAGACTTGGCCGCTCTCAACAAGATGGAGCTATTGCCTTGGGATATTTGGGGGCTGATGAAGAAGGAACAGCTGGAGGAGGCCGATTTCATTCTGGCGGACCAGATAGCCAGCCTTATTAATACGGATAGTGAGGAGATGTTCCATCTATATAAGCGTAATAAGGAGCTTCAGGCACCCGAGTGCCCAATGGAATTACGTCTTTTCTCCGGGTCTGAAGGCGGTAATGCCGCATGACGCGCAGTCAGTTGAAAAGGATTTGGGCAACGGTAGGTTGTACTGGCCTATTTTGCGGCCTACACCCTTACTGCAGAAACAGAGGAGACTGGACAAAAGGGGAGTGACTTATGCGAATTATAACGGCTGCCCAGGTAGCTGAAGTATTAGACATGGGGCAATGCATAGACCTGATGAAGACCGCACTGATAGCTCTCGCCGCAGGGGAGGCGCGGCAGATAGTCAGCCCTGTGCTGCCCCTTTCCGGCCGGAACGTGCTGGGTATGATGCCGGCCTATTATGCTGCCGGGAATGTGGCCGGGGTGAAGGTGCTGACCGTGTTTCCTGAGAATTACCAGCGGAATATCCCCTCCCATCAGGGACAGGTGTTGGTATTCGAAACGGAAACGGGAAGTCTCAAGGCCATAGTTGATGCGGAAGCCATCACCGGCATTCGCACGGCGGCTGCTTCGGCGGCGGTTACGCAGGTCTTGGCACGGCCCGATGCCTCCCGCCTAGCCATTCTCGGCGCCGGCTTGCAGGGTAGGCAGCACCTAAGGGCTATTCGCTTGGTGCGGGAGCTGGAGGAAGTAACCGTGTGGGATATTAGGCCGGAAGCGGCCCTTGCCTACGCGGAGGAAATGGGGCAGGAAACCGGTCTGCCGGTGCGGGTGTGTGCTACGGCAGCTGAGGCTACCAAAGATGCGGATATCATCTGCACCCTTACCCCTTCGCCGGAGCCGATTCTGTGGGCCGCCGATGTGCGGACGGGGGCCCATATTAACGCCGTTGGGGCTTGTTCGGCCAGTGCCCGCGAACTGGCGTCGGATCTGGTGGCCGCTGGAAGATTCTTTGTTGACTGGAAGGAGGCGGCGGTGAAAGAGGCCGGCGGTTATCTGTTGGCCCTGAAGGAGGGGGCAATTACTAAGGAGCATATTTTGGGTGAGGTGGGCCAGGTGCTAGCCGGCGAGCTGCCGGGGCGCTGAAGTGAGAACGACATCACCATCTTTGAATCTTTAGGACAGGCTTTGCAGGATCTCATGGCCGCCAACTTCGTGGCTGATGTATTACAAGGGGGTAGGTAGGCATGATTCCTTACGATTTTGGCTTAAAGGAAGCGCAGCAGCGGCGGGCCCAGAAGTTGCATGAGGAGAGCATTGTTATCGATATGTTGTTTCAGGGGCCCATTGGCACTTATGCGTTGCCGGAGGAACTGGAAGGCGACTTGTTGGCCTTAGCGAAGGGGGCCCATCCCCACGATGAGGTGGCCCAGGTCAACTATGCCAATCGCTTAATTAGAAAGTGGTACACCAACGGCCGGTTGACCGATCTGTATAAAGAGTGCTGGTATGCCAGCGGTATTACGGCCGCCTGCCGGCAATTATCCTTGGGTAGCAAGGATTCGCTGCTGCGCAGCATGGCCCATATCCAGGCCGAGTTCGACTATAAGCCGTGGCTAATTAAGGCCCGCACCGCCGCCGAAATTGAGCATGCCCATGAGCAGGGCTTGAAGGCGGGTATCGTTACCAGCCAGGACACGGTGGGCTACGGGAAGGATTTGGGGTTGTTGGAGCTGGCCTATGACTTTGGCCTGCGGGTGCAGCAGCTTACCTATAATAACCACAATTTTGTGGGTGCCGGTTGTATGGAGCCCAACGATGCCGGTTTGTCCAAGTTTGGCATCCAGTTTGTAGGCAAATGTAATGAGCTGGGCATCGTGGTGGATACGGCCCATTGTGGTCGCCAAACCACCTTAGATGCTTGTAAGTATTCAAAGGGCCCCGTGGTGGCCACCCACACGGGAGCTGAAGAGGTCTACCCCCATCCCCGTTGCAAATCGGATGAGGAGATTAGAGCTATTGCGGCCACCGGCGGCGTGATCGGCATCTTCGCCATGCCCTGGTTTATCGCCCCCGATCCTAATAACACAACGGTGGAGCATGTGCTGGATCATATCGATTATGTGGTTGAGCTGGTGGGGCCTGACCATGTGGGCATCGGCACCGATTGGCCCATGCCGCAAACCAAATGGATGGCTCTTACCTTTAAGAAATATGTGGCACCCAGTTTGGGCTTTGCCCCGGGCGATGGGCCCTCTACTGAATGTGTGCATGGCATCAAGGACTACCGCAGCTTTGGCAACATAACGGCCGGGTTGGTGGCCCGTGGCTATAGTGATGGGGATATCCGTAAGATTATCGGTGGCAACTGGCTGCGTGTAATAAGGCAG
Organism: Bacillota bacterium; assembly: GCA_012727835.1. The sequence goes on along the minus strand of JAAYGE010000097.1, from coordinate 977 downwards.
GTCTGCGGTTTGCGAGGGGGCCAAGGGGACGGCAGGGGAGAAGCTAGGCCACGTGTTCATAGTAGGTTCGAGGCGGCTTTAGGCCGCCTCGGATATTAAGTCTTAAGCGTTGAGTTCTGGCGCTTTGGCCAGCAGGCTAGGCCAGGTGGGCTCCCGCCCGGCGGCGTAAAAATTTTCTACTAGCCAAGTCCCCCAGGCCCGATAGTCGGAGCCGTGGAGGTTTTCCAGGTGGGCCAGGGTGCGGCTAGCGAAGATGTCGCCCAGCACATAGTTGTGGATGTAGACCGGGCTTGTTCCAGGTTACTTGGAATGGGTATCTCCTCCTGCCGAGGTTTATATCCTTGGTTTTAAGTATACAAGTTTATTGTTTCACATTCTATGTAATGGATAGAGTGGTATAATTCAATTAGCATGTATTACTAGAAATATTTCATAAAGGAGTGAACAATTTGCCCAAGTATATTCCCGAACCTTTCAAGATTAAAGTGGTAGAACCCCTAACCATGACTACCCGGGAGGAGCGCGAGCAGTACTTAAAGGAAGCCCACTATAACCTGTTTGCGCTGAAGAGCGATCATGTCTATATCGATATGCTCAGCGATAGCGGCAGTGGGGCCATGAGCGATAGCCAGTGGGCCGGCATGATGCGCGGCGATGAAAGCTATGCAGGCGCCCGGGGTTATTACCGCCTGGTGGATGCGGTAAGAGACATTTTTGGTTACCGCTATGTGCAGCCGGTGCACCAGGGGCGAGCGGCCGAGAAAATTATCTACCCCTGCTTCTTAAAAGAAGGCCAATATTCGGTGGCCAACATGCATTTCGATACCACCCGGGGCCACGTGGCTCTCTGCAACGCTACTCCGAAGGATATCGTGGTGCCGGAAGCAAGAGACACGGAAAATTATGCTCCCTTTAAGGGCAATATGAACATTCCGGCTCTGCGGGCCTTCATTGAAGAGGCGGGCCCTGAAAAGGTT
>JAAYGE010000096.1 GCA_012727835.1 Bacillota bacterium | reverse complement strand
GGGTGCTTTTGCCCGTATTGGGGTTGCCAGCTAAGGCAATGACCAACGAGTCCGATGGGGCTTGGCTGACGGCCAATTGGGCGTCAAGCCCTCTGAGGCTCCCGAGTCCCATGTTTATCCCCCTTAGTTTGTCTTTTCTATGATAACGGAAGCCGCCTCTTCGGCTCTGAGGGCGATCACTGTTCCCCTTATATGGTAGGCCCGGGGATCGCCGCTGGGGCTTTGACAAAGGGCTTCCACAACGGTGTTGGCTACTAGCCCCAGATCTAACAAGCGGCGACGCATCCGGCTATTGGTCTTTAGCTCCCGCACAATTCCTTGCTGACCTATAGGTAATTCGGTAAGAGAAATGGTTGGGCCAGTAACTGACATAGAAATTCTCTCCCTTCTAAAAGAGTTAGCTACAGCTAATATATGGCCCGCTGGTAGCCAGTGTTACTCATGGCTAATTCTTTGAGGGCATAAGTTAGCAGTGAGCAACTTTTTGCGGGAGGCGAATGGGGGATGCCGAAGAAGAGAGAATTTCGTACCGTTAGGGGTTACCAGTTGTTGAAACAAAGTAGAGGCTCTGAACTGACACCTAGTATGGAAGATTATCTGGAGATGATATATCGCACCTGCCAACATAGTCCCTCGGTTCGGGTAAATGCGTTGGCCCAGCAATTAAATGTACAGGCGCCATCGGTCACTCGCACAGTACGCCGCCTAGCTGAACAGGGATATGTGATCTATCAGAAGTATGGTGTCATTGAACTGACTGCTAAGGGTGAACAGCTGGGCAAATATCTGCTGGCTCGCCATGAGACAATCGAGCAGTTTCTTTCCAATTTGGGGGTTAGGGCCAGTCTGTTAGTGGACACCGAGCTAATAGAGCATTATCTTAGCTCGGAAACGGTGCGCTCGATGGAGGCCTGGAACGCTTTCCTCGCTGAAAATGAGGACGTCTTAGAGCGTTTCGCCGAGTTCTGGCAGCAATATGCTACCAATAACAAGCCGTTATGCTAAAATTAAAGTAGCTTTCTAATAGAGGAGGAGACGAGTAAGTGCAGTATAATTTTGATCAGCTAATTGATCGGCGCAACACCAATAGTAGTAAACATGATAATAATAGGGTGATGTTTGGACGGGAAGACGTGTTAGAGTTATGGGTAGCCGACATGGACTTCCCTGCCCCCGCACCGGTTGTAGAGGCGATTAAAAAGAGGGCTGAACATCCGATATATGGATACACCTTTCCGCCCGCATCGCTGTACGAGGCCATTGTAAACAGGCTGGACCGGCTTTATGGCTGGAAGATTAAGAAGGAATGGATAGTCTTTAATGCGGGCGTTGTAAATGGGCTCTATTCGGCTGTCGAAGCCTTTACCCAGCGGGGTGATGAGCTGATCGTCCAGCCCCCTGTTTATTATCCTTTCTATGGCGCGATCAAGAATACGGGGCGCCAGGTTATCCATAATCCGCTGCGGGAAGTAGATGGCCGTTACGAAATGGATTTTGAGGGCCTAGAAAAATTGTTTGAGGTTCGTACCAGCTTCCCAGTACGTACACCACGCATTAGAGCTTTGATCTTGTGCAGCCCGCATAATCCGGTGGGACGAGTGTGGACTAAAGAAGAGTTAGAGCGCCTGGCCGAGATCTGTGTCAAGAATAATTGCCTGATTTTCTCCGATGAGATTCACTGCGAACTGTTAGCACCCGGGGCTGAACACACGGTAACAGCTAGCCTATCGTCGGAAATTGAGCAGCGCACTATCACCTTTATGTCTGCCAGCAAAACTTTTAACATTGCTGGGTTGGCCACCTCCTTCGTCATTATTCCTAACGATGAGTTGAGGCAGCGCTATATAGCAGCCCGGGCCGGTCATAACAGTGGTAATCTCTTCGGCTTTGTAGCTACCGAAGCGGCTCTAACCCAGTGTGACGATTATCTGGAACAGTTACGGAATTATCTCCATGAGAACTATAAGTTCTTCCGCGAGTTTATTAACACCCGCTTGCCCCAATTACGGGTGGCTGAGATGGAAGGCACTTACTTAGCTTGGGTGGATATGCGCCAGCTGGGTATGGACCCGTTAGAATTGCAGGACTTCATAAGGAACAAAGCCCGCTTAGCCCTAGATGATGGCTATGCCTTCGGTCCCGGCGGCGAAGGTTTTCAGCGTTTTAATCTGGCTTGCCCCCGTTCGATTGTGGAAGAAGCCTTGTTACGGTTAGAGAAAGCGATTAACGAACTATAAATAGTTTTCCGGGTCTGTCGCAAAACTACTTGCGACAGACCCTTCTTCTTTTCCATTATTGACATATGCTCAAAACCAATTTACAATCTTAGTGAGCATATGCTCATAACAAGGGAGGCGCCTCGATGAGCACAGGAAATTTACAACAACCAGGAAACGCACAAAGTTCGATTGATCAAGTTCTTGCGGTAATGAGTGGTAAAGGCTGCGTAGGTAAATCTTCGATGACAGCACTGATTGCCAGTCAGCTGGCCAATCGGGGCTACAAGGTAGGCGTACTTGATGCCGACATCACAGGCCCTAGTATCCCAAGACTATTGGGGGTGAGTGATAGGCCCGAAAGCTGTCCCGACGGGTTGCTGCCTGTCCGTTCGGGTGGAGGACTTAAGGTCATGAGTCTCAATTTGTTACTCCCACGGGAAGACCAACCAGTGGTTTGGCGAGCTCCTCTTATCACTAATATGATCAGGCAATTCTGGACAAACGTTATTTGGGGTGAATTGGATTTTCTAATCGTTGACTTGCCCCCCGGCACCGGTGATGCTCCTCTAACTGTGCTACAAAGCTTACCAGTGGACGGCTTGGTGCTAGTTAGTACCCCCCAAGATTTAGCAGTAATGATAGTAAAGAAGGCCATTCATATGGCTCGTAGCATGGGGGTCCCAATTCTTGGTTTAGTGGAGAACATGAGTGGACTCCAGTGTCCCCATTGCGGCGAGCTAATTGAACCTTTCGGTCCCAGCCAGGGAAAAGCGGTTAGCCAGGAACTCGATCTGGCTTTCCTTGGCAGTCTGCCTATAGAACCTAAACTCCGAGAGCTGTCTGACCGGGGAGAAATCGAAAATTACAGCAGTGAAGCGGTTGACGAACTAATTGATAACCTGCGCATACAATTAGGTGCTTTAAAAGGAGGTGAAAAGTGATGCCAAGATTTGATTGCCCTGGTCCGCTGGGTTGGGGGCCGCGAGTAGGCCGTGGTCTAGGTTTCTGCGGTTCTCCCCCCCGGGCTGCTTTTTGCGGCTATGGCCGTGGTTTCGGTCGCGGTTATGGTCGGCGTCAACGGCTTGCTCCGTCTAAAGAGGCGATTAAAGACGAGATTTCTTTCTTAGAGGAGCGGTTAGAGGAACTTAGAGAACTCCTTGCGGAAGACGAGGACAAAGAATAATCTAGCTGTAGTCTACCGGATTTACATGCTAGAATATTGGACGGGTATAGGGTCTCTAAGGGGGTGTGCGCTAGGCACTTATAGAGGCACCAGGAAAAGGTGAAGAGTTTGGCGATGATATAATGTTCGGTAGGAGAATTACAGTCTAGTGGTGATACTTGCCTGAACACCACTAGCAAGCTAGGAGGACGTAATGGCACCAAGACCACGCATATACCGAATAGTTGAGAGCGAACCATTATATGATATCTACAAGCCGGCAGGGGTGCCCATGGCTGCTCTGGAGGAGGTAGTACTGACCGTGGAGCAGCTGGAGGCTCTGCGTCTTAAAGATCTGGAAGGTCTGGAGCAGGAAGCCTGTGCCGAATTGATGCAGGTTTCTCGCCCTACCTTTCAGCGGGTGCTGGCCCGTGCCCGTGAAACCGTGGCCCGTGCTTTGGTAGAGGGAAAAGCTTTACGTATAGAAGGGGGGCACTACCTGCTTCGTCACCAAGTGCAGTGTCGGCGCCACAGGCATGGAAAAAGGAGGCATGGTGGCTGCGGTTATTGTGGGCCATCGGGTAGGAAGGATAGTTAAAGGCTGAGTTAAAAATAGAGAAAAGGCACCCCCGGTTAATGAACCGGGGGTGTTTATTGTAAGTTTAAGCTTCCCGTACTGTAGTCTCGAACTCGGGTTGTTCGTACAGATGCTTTTTAACAAAACAAGCATTTGCCGCTTTGACTAGACGATCGCGATGCTCGGCGGGGAAACCTTCTGGCAATACGATTTCCATTTTTATTTTACTGGCCAGTCTAGTGTCCGGATTGCGCTCCACATCTACTAGGATTTGTAATCCTTCGCTATCTATGTTACGCGACCTGCAGTAGCCAGCCGCCGTAAGGGCAGCACAAGCACCTAATGAGGCGATAAACAAATCGAAGGCAGAGGGGTTGCCCTCACCACCGGTTTGCAGCGTTAAGCCTTTAAAGTGGGCGTTGGCCCGCCCTTCCACTAGACGAATTTCCATATCAGCCATGCTTAATACCTCCTTATGGTTTGCATAAGATTATATTTCTGCATGTCCTATCCTATTCCTGCTGCAGCCTTTCGTTACTTCAGAAAATCGGGTACACTGAGCATAGGAGGGGGCTGGGCTAAAGTGTGGAGCATTTATGGACTAGCTTTAGTGCTTACTACTATCGCTAATGGTATAATTAAACTGCTTGTACTAGGTCGAGGCCATACGGCCGGCTTCTATTTGGCCGCCGTATCCGGCTCGCTCCTGGTAGCCGCTTTCTGGGCTGTAGTTCTGGCAGTATGGTGGGAACGCCCATGGCAGGCTCCCCTTTTTGTTTGTCTAGCTGCTACTATTAGCGGGTTACTCTTTTATCGGGCCGAGCTTATGGCGGGCCATTTGATTTCGGCCGCAATAATTGTGGTAGTCGTCGCTACCACGGTGTGGGTGCTGGCGAACCTTGGCTGTGCCCTGCGCCAGCGCCTGCGGGCGATGGATTAATTTTGTTGACAAAGGAGAATGCGAGATGGAACTGAAGCGACCGGTTAGGGTAAGAATGGCGCCTAGCCCCACGGGCGATGCCCATGTAGGCCACGCTCGTACTACCCTTTATAACTATTTATTAGCGCGCCAACACGATGGTACTTTTATTTTGCGCATCGATGATACGGATACCAAACGTAATACGGAAGAAGCGGAAGTCGGTGTTTATCGCGGTTTGCGTTGGCTAGGTTTAGATTGGGATGAGGGACCCGATAAAGGTGGACCTCATATGCCTTATCGGCAAAGCGAACGCTTGGAAACCTACCATAAGTATGCGCATCAACTGTTGGAAAATGGGGCCGCCTATGAGTGTTTCTGCACCCCCGAGGAATTGGAAGCCGAGCGCAAAGCACAAATGGAGGCTAAGGAAGATATCAAATACAGTGGTAAGTGCCGCCATCTTACCGAGGAAGAGCGTCAAGCTTTGAAGGCTGCCGGCCGCAAGCCTACTATACGTTTAAAAGTTCCTAATAAATTAGTGGGCTTCCATGACCTGGTGCGGGGTTGGATTGAAGCCGATGCTAGTTTGATGGGCGATTTTATTATTATGAAATCCGACGGTATGCCGGTATATAACTTCGCTACGGTGATCGATGACCACCTTATGCAAATAAGCCAGGTTACTCGGGGAGCTGAACATATCTCCAACACCTTCCCGCAGATTCTTATCTATGAAGCCTTAGGCTTTGAAGTACCCCAGTTTGCCCACTTTAGCCTTATGCTCAAAGAAGACCGTAGCAAGATGAGCAAGCGGAAGGGAGCTACTTTTGTGGGTGAATACGCCGAAATGGGGTATCTGCCGGAAGCCATGATTAATTTCTTAGCTTTTCTCGGCTGGAGCCCCGGCGGCGATGATGAGGAGATTCTCACTCTTGATGATTTGTTGGAGAAATTTTCATTAGAGCAATGTTCCGTTTCTAATGCGGTTTTCGATATTAAGAAACTAGATTGGATAAACGCCAAGTGGATTAGGCGTCTGGAAGCGGCCGACTTGGCAGAACGGATAGTTCCTTTCTTACAGAAGGAAGGCTTCATCGGTGAAGACTACGATCTGGAACACCTGACTAAGATCGCTCAATTGATTCAGGAGCGATTACCGCGTTTGGATGCGGTTAAAGATTTCCCTTACCTCTTCCTGGAGCCGGAGGTGCCGGTGGCAGAGATTGAGAAGCTATTGAAAGACAAGGATGCCAAGGCCGGCTTCCAGGCTGTCTTAGCTGCGATTCGCGACGTGGTCTGGGAGGAGAAGGAAATAGACGCGGCGGTGCGTGCGGTACAAGCCGATTTAGGCTGGAGTAATAAGGAACTATTTATGAGTCTGCGCCTGGCCATTTGTGGTGGAAAGGTTTCGCCACCTCTGTTCCCCATGATGGAAGTTTTGGGGCAGGAGCGGATTGTGCAGCGCTTAGAGCGGGCTGTGGACCAGCTATAAAACGCAAAAACACAAGGGGGCTGATCGCTTTTGTGATCAGCCCCCTTCTAATAACTAGATTGCACAAACCGAACGTAGTTTGGCCACTATCATATCAATGGCCACCTGATTCTTGCCGCCTTCGGGAACGATAATATCCGCGTAGCGTTTGCTGGGCTCCACGAATTGTTCGTGCATCGGTTTCACCGTTTTTAGATATTGTTCAATAACCGATTCTACGGTGCGTTGCCGCTCATTGATATCGCGCACCAAACGGCGCAAAATTCGCGTGTCCGCGTCCGTATCTACATAAATTCGCAAGTCCAACCGTTCCCGTAGCTCGGCATTTTCTAGCACCAAAATGCCTTCCACCAAAATGATACTTTTGGGTTCGACTAACACTTCCTCCGCTTTGCGTACGTGTTGCGTAAAATCATATTCGGGCATATAGATGCTCTTTCCGCTTCTCAGATCATCCAGATGTTTTATCAGTAGGTCGGTTTCAAATGCCAGCGGATGGTCGTAGTTTACTTTGACGCGTTCAGCAAAAGGGAGATGTTTTTGATCGTGGTAATAGTTGTCATGTCGAATCAACGTCACTTCGCCCGGTAAAGCTTGCTGTAAACGTTCCGAGAGGGTAGATTTGCCCGAGCCCGTCCCGCCAGCAATGCCCACCACATAGGGAAGTTTCTTTACTTGCATTGTCATACCGCCTTTAACGCTTATCCACTTCGTAGGGCTGGCCCGACGCTGCCGGTCCAACGGTACGGCCAACAAAACCGGCCAGAGCCAACATGGTGATGATGTAGGGGAAAGTAGCCATCAATGACGATGGTATATATTTGCCTATACCTAGCAGGTGAGACGTCACTTGAATGGCTTCCGATACCCCGAATAGGAGACAGGCCGCCATAGTTCCTAAGGGTGTCCATTTACCAAAGATGACAGCCGCCAAGGCAATGAAGCCCCGTCCAGCAGCCATGTTTTCTAAGAAAGCAGTTCCGATACCGATGGAGAGTACACTGCCGGCAAAGCCTGCTAATATACCGCTAAGGATTACGCCCAGATAGCGGATGCGGTAGACGTTAATACCCACCGTGTCGGCCGCATGGGGGTGTTCACCCACGGCTCGTATGCGCAACCCAATGGGCGTATGAAAGAGAATAAAATGAGTAACCCCGGTGAGGATGAAAGCCAGATAAACGCCGGGGGAATGGGTACCTAGAATCGGCCCGATCCAAGGTAGATCCTTAATAAAAGGTATAGACCAGTCGGCCACCTTAGGCGCCGTGTCTAAAAGTAGGTGTCCCCCCTGATCGAAGATACTCTTCATCAGGAAGGAGCTTAACCCGGCTGCCAGGATGTTTATGGCTGTGCCGCTGATGACCTGGTTGGCTTTAAAACGGATCGATAACACGCCGTGTAAGGCGGCCAGGAGAGCTCCCGATAAAATGGCTGCCAGCACACCTAACCAGGGCTGGTAGGTGAGTAAAGTGACAGCAACGGCGGCAAAGGAGCCAAGAGTAATCATTCCTTCTAAGGCGATGTAGACCACTCCTGCCCGTTCAGAAAAAATTCCGCCCAGACCAGCCAAAAGTAGCACCGCGGCTGACCGTACTGCGAAGAAAAGAAGGGTAGTTGTGGTTACATAGTTGAGGTTCACGCCGCTTCCCCCTTCCTAGAGAATCGTTTCAGCAGAAAGCGAACGATTTCATCGGCAGCTATGAAGAAGATGATACAAGCCTGAATGATACCTACCACCTGTTTGGGTACCCCGGTAGACAATTGAATGCTGGCGGAGCCGCGATACAGAACGCCATAGAGTAATGCGGCCAAAATAACTCCTGCCGGATGATTACGTCCAATTAGTGATACGGCGACACCGTCAAGGCCGATACCGGTGAAACCAAACAACTGAAACACTCGCCGCTTGACACCAAGAGTATATACAGCACCGCCCAGTCCTGCCAGGAGACCACTAATTACTAGAGCGCCTAATAGCCTATTGGGCACATTGATGCCCGCATACTCGGCTGCAGTGGGGCTGTAGCCAGTGGCTCGGATTTCATATCCCAATTTGGTTCGCCATAGCAGGTAATAAACTACGACTACCGCTAGCACTGCCAGAATAATACCCCAGTTGGCCGTTGTGCCCATAAAGTTGGGGATAAGGGCCTTGCGGGGCACCTCAAAGGTAGCTTGGTAGCCCGGCTCGCGTAACCATTTGGATAAGACCAGGGTGTTGGTCAGATAAAGGGCGATATAGTTCATCATAATCGAGTTGATAACCTCGTGCACACCCCGCTTAGCTTTCAACCAACCGGGAATGGCTGCCCATAAGCCGCCGGCTAGTGTACCAGCAACAAGACAGACTAAAGTTAACAGAGGGCCCGGTAACCAATGCAGCTTGATACCGGCGATGCCCGCTACCAGCATACCCATGGTAAATTGTCCTTCCGCCCCAATATTAAACATACCGGTGCGGAAAGCAAAGGCGACGGCTAACCCGGTGAAAACCAGGGGAGTAGCTTGTCCGATAACATCAAGAAAACTCCGTTTAGAGCCGAAGATCGTGTCCAATATGGCTTTGTAAACAGCTAAGGGACTCTTACCGATGCTGAGGACAAATATGCTGCCGGCCAGCAAACCAAAGGCTATAGCTGCCAGCGGAACTATTATATTGGATTCCCAGTCCGTATTACGCCAAAAGGCTCTCAGCTTATCCCATAGCGTGGGCCGTTCTTGCTCAGTTGGCAACCGTTTCTCCTCCCTTCCCGCGCTCGCCTACCATAAGCAGCCCAATTTTTTCTTCCGTCGCTTCTTCTCCGCTGAGTTCGCCGACAATTTTCCCTTCATACATTACCAAAATGCGATCAGCTAAAGCCATGATTTCATCGAGCTCTAAGGAGACAAGCAAGATTGCTTTGCCCGCATCTCGTTGTTGCAGCAACTCCTTATGAATAAATTCGATGGCGCCCACGTCTAATCCTCGGGTGGGTTGGGCAGCGATCAGCAAATCCGGGTTTTGGTCAATTTCACGAGCCACGATGATCTTCTGTTGGTTTCCTCCCGATAGCGAGCGGGCTAATGTCTGCACCGATGGGGTGCGAATATCGTATTTGGCCACTAGGTTCTTGGCATATCCTTCCGCTAAACCCTGGTTCATAGTTAAACCGCTACTAAAGGGGGGCCGGAAATAGCTGCGCATGACCATGTTTTCTGCCACCGTAAAGTTAAGCACTAAGCCGCGTTTTTGGCGGTCTTGCGGGATGTGGGCTACTCCCGCTTCCTGTACTTGGCGGGGAGTAAGGTTGGTAACCTCTTGCTCAGAGATTTTAATCTTGCCTTCAGTAGCTTGGCGTAGACCGGCAATGCAGTCTACCAGCTCGGTTTGTCCGTTACCTTCCACTCCAGCGATGGCCACAATTTCTCCTGCCCGGACATTAAAGGTAATACCTCGTAGGGCGGGGAGCCCCCGGTTATCAAGAGCATGCAAATTCTCCACCTGTAAAACCGGCTGCCCCGGTGAAGCGGCGGTCTTGGATACGGTTAATTCCACATCGCGCCCTACCATCAGAGTGGCCAATTCGTTTAGGGAAGCATCGGCTGTGGGCAGGGTTGCAATTTTCTTGCCCCGCCGAATGACGGTCACCTTGTCACAAGAACGAAGTACTTCTTTAAGTTTATGGGTAATGAAAATAATCGATTTTCCGGCCGCTACCAGCTGCCGCATAGTAACAATTAGTTCATCCGCCTCTTGGGGTGTCAACACAGCCGTCGGCTCATCAAGAATAAGCAGCTCGGCTCCCCGGTATAGGGCTTTTAGGATTTCTACCCGCTGCTGCATACCAACAGAAATATCGGCGATGCGCGCATGCGGATCTACATGTAGGTTATACTTTTCTGAGAGCTCCTCTACTTTGGCAATTGCTTGCCGGCGATCCAGTCGAATCCCCTTATGGGGCTCATTGCCTAAGATGATGTTTTCCGCCACCGTAAAGGGTTCCACCAGCATAAAGTGTTGATGGACCATGCCGATGCCGTGGCGAATAGCCGCATTGGGGCCATCGAAATGGACCACTTTGCCATCGATTCTAATTTCGCCCGCATCCGCCCTATATAGCCCATAAAGAATGTTCATTAGCGTCGACTTGCCTGCTCCGTTTTCACCCAGCAAGGCGTGAATTTCTCCCCGGTAGATGTCGAGGTCGATACGGTCGTTAGCCAGTACCCCCGGGAACTGTTTGACAATACCTCGCATTTCTACAAAGGGAACAGAAGTATTCATTTTGTCACCTCGCTTACACCTATTCTCTATAATTGTCGCATGTTTAATGGGTAAAGAAAACCCATAAAAAGGGCCAGACAGATTTTGTCTGGCCCTGCAGAATAACTTTCAAAGTTTATTATTCTGCTTTTAGACTATCGAGGAAAGCGGGGAGTTCAGCATTGCTGCTGGGAACTACGATTTCACCGCTCTTAATCTTGGCCTCGAAATCATCGACAACTGCTTTTACATCATCGCTAATCTTCTCTGGGTCATAGACATAGCCAACACCATCTTCTGCTAACCCGAGAGTATGGATTTTACCCTCAAACTTGTCGTTGAGCCAGTCTTCGGAGATGGTGGAGATAGCCGTGTCAAGACGCTTTAACATACTGGTGAGAGTGTAAGGCGTAAGTTCGCTCTGGTCTACGTCCACACCGATGAAGTGAACCTGGGCCTTGTCACAGGCTTGAGCTACACCGATACCGGTGCCACCAGCGGCGTGGTAGATTACGTCAGCACCATTGTTGATCATAGTGGTAGCGATCTGCTCGCCCTTAGCGATCTGATCCCAAGCTTCGGCGTACTGGATCTGTACAGTGGCTTCTGGGTTAACAGCCTTTACACCAGCATGGAAACCGACTTCGAATTTTTCGATGACGCCGCCGCTCATACCGCCCACAAAACCAACGTTGTTAGTTTTGGTGGTGAGACCAGCGATGAGACCCACTAAGAAGGAACCTTCGTGCTCTTTAAAGACCACATAGGCCACGTTAGGCAGAGCGTTAGCTGCATCTGGTGCCCAGTCGATAATACCAAACTGGTTATCCGGGTTGTTCTCAGCTGCTTCAGTCAGCTGATCGGCCATCATGTACCCTACTGCCCAAACTAGACCGGCACCCTGATCAACAGCGGCAGTCAAGTTAGGGGCGTAGTCTTCTGCACTGTGGGATTCCACATAGTCAACCTTGACTTTGTCGGCGTGGGCATCACCAAAGCTGCTTAGACCGGTCCAAGCTGCCTGGTTAAAAGACTTATCATCCACGCCGCCCTGGTCGGTAACCATGATTACCTTTTTCAGTTCGGCTTCGCCACCGTTACCGTTGCCGCCCGAAGTGCAACCTACTAGGCTACCTACGACGAGCATCAGAACCAAGCTGGCATACAAAAGTTTTTTACCCAAGTTGTTCCCTCCTTGATATGTTGTATAGGGCTTTAGCCCCAAACATTATAGTAGATTCGCTATCGAACATTTAAAGTCCTGCTTGCAGAAGCGCATTGTGTGTTATTTTCCTGTAACCACATAGAAGGAGCAGGGGCAGGTTAGTTGGTAAGCTGTGGCGAAATTAAGCATGGTGATAAAGAGGGAGGGAGTTTAGTATGTTGACTATGGATCAATTTCGTCAGATGTTTCCGCTATTAGCTGAGTTTGCTTACTTAGATACAGCGCAAAGAGGGTTAACCCCTCAAGCAGTTACCGATGCGGGCTGTCAGGTATTGCAGGATTGGCAGTCACTAAACTCTAGTAGTATTCGGCAGCTGGCAGGTCAGGCTAAGGAGAAACTAGCCAAGCTGTTACAGGTGGAAGCGGATGAACTAGCACTGGTCAGCAATACTGCTCAAGGAATTAACCGGGTGGCCAGCGCTATTGCCTGGCAACCCGGTGATAACGTAGGTCTGGCCGATTGTGAACACGCCAGCAATTTCTTCCCTTGGGCCCATCTGCGGGAGCGCGGCGTGGAATTAAGGCTGGTTTCTTGTCCATCTGGTATTCTGCGTCCAGAGGACTATCGGCCCTATATCGATGAGCGTACCCGGGCGGTAGCCGCCTCCTTGGTTACCTTTTATCCCGGAGCTTGGCTTGATGCCCGCCAGCTGGCCGATATCGCCCATGGGGCTGGAGCCCTATTTGTTCTGGATGCGGTACAGGCGGCCGGTATTTTGCCTGTGTATCCGCGAGAACTGGGAGCCGACGCGTTGATATCGGCTGCCTATAAGGGACTGATGAGCGCTCACGGCGCCGGGTTTATTTATGTTCGCCGAGAAATATTGCCTAGCTTAATGCCTTCTCATCTTTATATATTCAATGTAGAGGGGGAGTTGGGCATGGTAGGCGACGCCTATACCAGTCCCAACTACACCTTGCACCCTACAGCGGTCAGGTTCGAAGGAGGACATCACCCGGTAGGGGTAGCACAAATGAACCGGGCTTTAGACTACATTCTAGAATTAGGGGTGGAGCAAATCGCAGAGCATGTGCAAGCTTTGGCAGCGGAACTGGGCGAAGGGCTGAGTAGCCTAGGCTACCAAATAGATACTCCTCTAACGCCTGATTATCTGCGCAGCATTGTTTGCGTGCGAATGAAAGATGGCAGGAAGTTGGCAGAATACCTGGCTGGGAAAGGGGTAATTGCCAGTGCCCGCCGCCATGGCCTGCGTCTCGCCCTACATGCTTATAATAACGCGACGGATGTAAAACGAGCCTTGGACGCCTTTGCAACCTATCCGGAGCGCCGTTAACTCGTTACTCCAACCACACAACCTTTTCTTTGAGGTCCGGGTCCAGTCGTGGC
>JAAYGE010000095.1 GCA_012727835.1 Bacillota bacterium | reverse complement strand
GTTCACCGCTTGGAAGTTTACACCGAAATCGAGCGAGCCAACCGGGAGGCGGCCCAAAGTTCCATTTCTTTAGCAGGTCTTAAGGAATTTAAGATACATAAAGACAGCTAGAGCCGCACCATTGTTATTGGGGCGACCATGTCGCCCTTTTTATGTTGTTCATTATGTGAAATAGGTGACAACCAGCAGCGTTTTTTAGATATCAACCCATTATGGCTAACTTCTGAGAGGTGAAGAAGATTGAAACTGTCACAGCGGATAACTCTATTTGTATCGACTCTACTTCTGGCTACAATTGTCGGATTAGGAGTCACTGCGCTACAGATTACTTCCAATTCCATATTGGAACAGACCAAGAACACGCTGGTTACCACTGCCCAAGAAGGGGCCCAGTTGGTGGAGGCCATGTTGGGGCGAGAGCTGCGGGTTTTGGAAGAACTGGCTCGCCGCTCCGAAGTTCAGTCCATGTCTTGGGCTCGGCAGCGGCAATCCCTCTTGCCCGATGTGGAAAGGCTGGGCTATCTGGATATTGGGATTACTACCCCCGATGGCACTGCCACTTACGTATTGACTGAAGAAACGGCCTGGATAGGTGACCGGGTACACTTTCAAAAGGCAATGGAAGGGGCTTCCCACATTTCCAATGTAATGATCAGCCGTGTAGAAAATCGACCGGTGGTTATCTTTGCTGTGCCTATCGTGCAAAACGATGAAGTAGTTGGCGTTTTAGTTGCCCGCAAAGATGCTAAGGAGTTTAGCCATATAGTAGACCAGATGGGATATGGCGGAAGCGGTTATGCCTTTATTCTCGGCGCCGATGGTACATTTTACGCCCATCCCGATGAAACGCGAGTATTGGAGCAACATAATGTGCTGAAGGATATTGAAACCGATGGAGAGTTAAAAAGCATAGGTTTAGCCTTTCAAAAGCTGGGGTTAAATAAAACAGGGTTTATCAGCTACCAGCTAAAGGATGCTGAAATCTTTATGGGGGTTGCTCCCATAAACAATACCGATTGGGTATTTGCCGAAGGGGCCCCGCGCTCCGAGATCGTAGGTTGGGTCGATGAGTTGCGCAACGCCTTTGTAATCGGGGCCGCCGTATTCTTGGGGCTAGGCGTGGCTGCCTCCATCTTTATTGGGCAAAGTATCTCTCGACCTATCGTAGCACTGGCAGGAGTACTGGAACGACTCTCTCAGTACGATTTAACCCTTGATAAAACCAGTGATGCCATCACCTATATAGAGCGAAAAGATGAAGTAGGACAAATCGCCAACTCTTTAGCCACAATGCAAACCAATCTGTTGACCCTTATTCAGCAAATTCAAGAGAAAGCCGAACGGGTGGCCGCCTTCTCGCAGGAACTTACGGCCACTAGTGAGGAATCATCCGCATCCGCCATGGAAGTTGCCCGGGCTATTCAGGAAATTGCCAGTGGCGCCTCCGATCAGGCTAGCGAGACTGAAAAGGGTGCTACCCAAGTGGTAGAAATCGGCGACACCATAGTCCATAACCAGGGGCTATTGCAGGCCGTGAATGCTTTGGCGGAGAAAATCGTGGCTCTGAAAGACGAAGGCCTGCAGATTATGGATATTTTGATGACTCAAACCCGGGAGAGCGTGG
>JAAYGE010000094.1 GCA_012727835.1 Bacillota bacterium | reverse complement strand
TACGTCTAAATAGAAGAAATAGCCACGGGCGTGTTTCCCGTGGCTATTTAATGCTGGGGCCAAGTTATATAGCTCTTTGCTTTACCCGCAAGACTGTGTAGCCTTCTATTTTTGTGGCTTCTCTCGAGCGTATTCTTGCATTAAGCCTTCCGTTTGTGCGTATGCCTGGGCCGCTACATTACCGAAGGCTAAGCCTTTCATTCCTCTTAGCGTACTACTCATGAAGCCGATGATCTTCCCATTTTGCACGATGGGGCTGCCGCTCATGCCACCGATGAAGTTATCCGTATCATTAATCCTTTCTATAACAACCTTCTCTTGTTGGCTGTCCATGGCAAGAAAGCCTTTAACTATGACAGGGAAAGAACCGCCGTGGATGGAGATGATCTCGGCTTCTCCCCCAATGATAATCTCGCTGGTGCCTGCTATCGGCAATTGCTCCCATGGGGAGGAAGGCTCATCGGCCAGCTTAATGCCCACCCCATTATCATCATTAAAGAGTATCTCGG
This sequence comes from Bacillota bacterium, assembly GCA_012727835.1. The sequence goes on along the minus strand of JAAYGE010000094.1, from coordinate 3,365 downwards.
CTGAGAGTTCTTCAACCAGCCCTTCCGCCACCAGCTGGATAGGCATGCTAGCTCCTACAGAAAACTCTTTGATACGATGGGCAGCAACTAATGCTTGGTGCTTATTTAGCCAGTAGCAGACTGTGGCTATATAGTACCGACCATCGCCCCTAAACGTTATCTGTTGCCCTCCTAACCCCACCTGGGCAGCGGGAGCTGGCCAGTGCTGCATCGGTTCTGCCGTTATGCCAGCTAAAGTTTCCTCAATGAACTGGCTGCTTAGCACGGGGCCTATGAAGAAGAATAGCAGCGCACAGCAGAGCAGGATTCCTGCTATCCGTTCCTTCTTGGTGCGAGGGAGAAGGATGGTTCCTAGGATGGCCGCCGCCAACGCGAGGAAAGGTAGGCGGTCGGGCGTAGGATCTAGTAAATAGGAGATGCAGCCTACTGCAATTATGGTTAATAGAGATGTGCGTCTGCTGGACAAAGGATCACCTCGCTCCCGTTGTCTTTACCGTAACCAGATTCTCTATACTGCCATCTTTGGCGCTGGTGCTGTAAATCCGCAAAAGGTCTGTGCTGCCTCTGAGTGGTTCCAGTTCAAAACGGAAGAAGCCCCAATCGGGCGCGCCGGCGGCAGCGGTGGTAAAGCTATGGTTGTGGGGTATGCCGTTGGTGACCCAGTCTTGTTCCACCGTGGCCTCAAATACGCGGGCCAGCCCTTCGATAATTCTCACATCGTTGTAAACACCCGGCTTTGGTGGCATTGCACCTAATACAATTTGCGGGCGCCTTTCGCTGTAAGTAACTTCACCTTCTGGCCCGGCAAAGGGTAGCCAGCCCTCGGGCACGCCTATTACGCGGGGTATCCAGAGCTCGGAGTTAACTGTGGACCGAAATTCTACAGGGAGCTGGGTCTTAGGTAAGCGGGCGAGGGCAAAGGGGTAGGAATAATTCTGCCCCGGCTGGGCCGTATCGCTTACCTCGCCAGCCAAATCCACCTCCACAATGAGTTTTCCTTCTTCTTCTCGGATATCAAGGATATTTATTTTCTGCTGGGGATCGGCTGCCGGCCCGGTGCTGATGAGCACATAGGTGTATTTATCATCGCTCATGCTAGTGCCAGCGAAAATTCGACTATAGGCTTCGGCCCATGAACGCACCTGATCCGGTAACCGTTCAAGGTTGGTTATTAGCTGATAGCCGGAGGTAGGCTGGCAGCCAATGATGAAAATGCTGAGGGTGAGAATGCCTATAAGAGCCAGGTGAGGACGGAAACGCATGTAACCACTTCCTTTTGCCATAATTAACTCTAGTATATCCATCAGCATGTTATGTAGTTAACCAATAGGGCCAGAAAACCCTGCAAAAAAGCAAGCAACCGACTTGGGTTGCTTGCTTTATTACTAGTAGTGGGACCTTTGCATTAGACGGTGTCTTTGCAGTGAGAGGCCGAACTGTAACACCAGGCCCTCGCTGGCGAAACCGATAAGTTGAGCCAGTGGCGCAGCGATGGCGCCGGGCACCAGGGGAGCCAGAGTTAGCACAAAGGCGATGGTGGCCAACAGGTTGACAGTCTTGCCTAAGCTCACCAAACGGCTGGCCTGGGTCAGAAGTAAAAGGCCGGTATTGTATTCAAGCCAACAGATAACCGGCGGGAAGAGAGCGAAGGTGCGAATTCCCCAGAGGGAGGGCTCGATTAACTCGTCTGGCACCTGAATTAAGTTGGTTAGTAGCCAGCGTCCTAACGGGCTAAGAGAAACTGCCAACAGGGCTGCCGTAGACACTATGCCCACCGTTGCAGCAAACTTCTTTACCAATGGGCGGTCCAGCGGATCACGCCCGAAAACCATGGTAACTTGGTGCACATTCTGGGAGGTGCTGATGAGCACCCACGCAAAAGATGAGGCCACATTAAAAGCCGCCAACGCCACCGCGGCGTTGGGCATGCGGGCTAAGCCCCCATTAATAAATGGTTTGCCCATGGCCACGAAAAGCGAAGAGGCAATTAGGGGCGTGTAGAAGCTCCAAGCGGTGCGGGGCGTAATTGTGGTTTCGCCTTCCGGTACGAGCTTGCGGCCAAACCAGTAGGCATTAACCCCTTCAATGAAGATGCCACCCACTATGGCAATAGCGCCCACCAGTGGGCCAACTACCCAACGATAGGTAGAGAAGCAGTAAATGAGAACAATCATGAAGCCCACGCGAATGAACATACCGATGGAAATGTAGGTGGTGCGCCGGTTTAACATAATCAAACTATGATAGAAACAGCGCAGAGTACTGGCGATGGGCAGCAGCATGGTTACTCTAAAGGCGGTAATGGTGGCTGCCAGAAGTTCATCGGTTACGCCCAGGATATCCTGAAATACGAAGCGCCCGAGAGCGGGCACATAACCGATAGCCAGCACGATGGCCATGCAAGCCAGCAGGGTGATACCGGCCACGCGTCGCACCACCTGGTAGGACTGGCGGCTAGATATAAGGGCCATGCCCGTTTGCCGCAGCATCACCGACGGAGCTTCGAAGATAGCTCCTAGACTAAGAGCAACCGCATAGGCTGCCGTGGAGACGGTAGGGTCCACAGTGCGCGCCAGACCGCTGCTAATGATGGTGTGGGTAAACATCATTAGCATCCAGGTAACGGCTAAAGGAAAATAGAAACGCAGCAATTCGTGTAGCTTACTGGTGCGCCTTTGCTCAGACATGGTGGGCCCTCCAATTCCGTTGGTGGTATTAATCAATTATGGCCCCAGGCAAAGGACGATGCAATAACGAAATGGTTACGAAAGTTGGGTTGCCAGGGGAGGGTAGGCCACCAGCCATTCACTATTTCCCTGCACCGAGAACTGCTGAGCCGCATCCCTGGGTATTATTAGGTGGTCGCCCCGTTGAAAAGAGAAGCTCCCAGCGCTGGTCTGGATTTGCCCTTGCCCGGCAATAACGCTTACCAGCAAGTAAGAGGCGGTTGGCGTTAAGTGGGCAACTGCCTGCAGTGTCCATTTTTGCAGGCCAAAATGCCGGTTTTCTACGAGGGTCTCGATGCGGGCCCCCGGTACTTGAGTTTTCCGGGGTAATTGCCTTGCGGGCGGAGGTAGTAGGCTAATGTTTGCTAAGGCCTGCTCCAGGTGCAGTTCCCGCCGTTGACCGTTGGCATCAAGACGGTCGTAATCGTAAAGGCGATAGGTGAGATCCGAGTTCTGCTGCACTTCATAGACTAGCATTCCGGTTCCCAGGGCGTGGACTAGCCCGCTGGGCACCTCAAAACAATCGCCCGGTTTTACGGGCACTCGGCGCAGCAACTGCTTCCACTTACCGGCGGCCACCAGCTCCTTGAACTCATCTAGGCTTTGGCAGGCATGGCCATAGACAATTTCCGCTCCTTC
>JAAYGE010000093.1 GCA_012727835.1 Bacillota bacterium | reverse complement strand
CACTCAAGGGGGATAGGCCAACGGCTAAACAGATCACATCGACGGCTAAATCCTGCTCGCTACCCGGTATGGGATGCCAATTTTCATCCAGCCGCCAGATAACCGCCCCATCCACCGCTCCTTGGCCGTAAGCTTCCTTGATGGTATGGCTGGTGTAAATCGGCAACCCCGCCCGCCGTACCTTAGAAGCATGAACTAGGTAACCTCCAATAGTGGGGGCCGCTTCCACAATGGCCACCACTTCCACGCCCGCCTGCAACAGCTGATAAGTCACAATTAGGCCTATATTGCCAGCCCCTACCATCAGAGCTCGCTTGCCCGGCCTAACACCGTGCACGTTCATTAGAGTCTGCACTGCTCCCGCCCCATAGACGCCGGGTAAATCATTATTAGGGAAAGCCAACATCCGCTCTGTGGCTCCCACCGCCACGATCAGGCGATCGGCTTTTATCTTCATTACCCGCTCCTGTTGTTCAACCAAGAGGACGCCGTCCTCATAAATTCCTAGGGCCGTTGCTTCCTGTAAGATGGTCACATTTTTCTCAGCGCGCACGGCCGCTTCCAATTTCTGAGCGATAGCAATACCCCGGCTGCCAGCAAATTGTTGTTCCGATCCAAAAAAGCGATGGGTCTGCTTGATCAATTGGCCGCCCAACCGCTCCGAGTCATCCACCAGCAGCACCTTAGCGCCCTGTTGGGCCGCGGCTAAAGCCGCCTGTAGGCCTGCCGGGCCACCACCGATTTCGGCAATTTGTGTAGTTATCATCTTAGCACCCCCTTCCCCTGCTGGGTTTCTACCCGCATACCGGCCCGTAATTTCTCTACACATACCCGCACATTAGGCACCCCGTCCACCGTCATCAGGCAAGAAGAACAAGCACCGATGGCACAAAAAAAGCCCCGCGGCCTCCCCTGCCCATGACTGTGGCTCAGGGTCTTGATACCAGCAGCGTGCAGGGCGGCAGCTATCGGCTCCCCCTCATAGCCCTCCAGTTGCTGGCCATCATAGGTAAATGTCACTCGGGGCCCCTTTTTGAATTCTAGAATGGGGTGTTTCCTAATTCGCATTCTTTTGTCCTCCTTCCGTATAAGGTCTATATTGTTAATCTTCTGTCTTAAAAACCTGAACTCCTGCTTTTTGCCAACAAAAAGGGTGATCCATTAACATGAATCACCCTACTTTATGTCTATGAATAAAGTTTGTTTTTATTAACTTTCCACTGCGGCTAAAGCTGTTACCGGGTCAACCTCCGAGTAGATCGTCTGCATGATAGCAGGGAAATACTTATCCATCATGAGGCAGTTAATGAAAATCAAATCCTGTATCAGCCAATCGGGCATCGGCTCGCTGCCGGTAGTGGTACTGGTCTTAAAGCTTACTTCGCCATCCCTAAAATCCATCTCAAAATTGCCTATGGCCAAACCATAATTGGCCCGCGTCAGCAATTCGGCTATTACGGGCCGCTTATTGGACGGAACATTAATAGGAGCTACCGACCGCACCATAACCCGCTCCCCGTGTACCGAAATAAGGAGGATAAAGCGCGCATTATCGCCGTTGAAACCGCACCGAATTGCTTCCCCTTCCTCCAGCACCTCATAATACCAATCGTTACGGTTACACCAGTCGGTTACCGCGTCATAGAGTAACCATTGTTGATTCATTAGCTTAACCTTCTTTCTCTATAGATTGAAAATTCCATTATTATGTATTATATCAGTCGGAGAGGAACGGGTCACTAGCCGCCCAGCCCAATTCAGGCTAGAACCAGGCCGCCAAAAGGGCAGCCACTAAAATAGCCGGCAATAGGTTACCTACGCGGGTTTTCTTTACCTCCAGGATATTTAAGCCGATGGCGACTACCAAAATACCTCCCACCGCGTTCATTTCGCAGATCATGGCATCGCTAATTAGTTGGGATAGCCAACTGGCTCCCATAGTTATGGTCCCTTGATATACAAAGACCGATAGGGCCGATAGGGCTACCCCACCGCCTAAGGTAGAGGCGAAGAAGATGCTGGAGATACCGTCCAGCAGCGATTTAGCGAATAGGGTTTCGTGGTTGCCGGTAAGGCCACTCTGCAAGGAACCCATTATGGCCATGGCACCCACGCAATAGACCAGGGTAGCCGTAACAAAAGCTTCCCCCACATTGCTTCCCTTACCTAAATATGCTTCTGCCCTCTCTCCAAAGCGTTGCAAACGATCTTCAATCCGTAGGGCCTCCCCTATTATGCCGCCCAGCACCAGAGCCGCGATTAAAATCAGGGTATTGTTCGTTTCCCAGGCCCCCTGCAAGCCAATAAGGACAATGGCTAAACCGAGGGCTGTAACACTTGTTTCCTTGTATTTTTCCGGAATCCCTGCCCGCAAAAGTACGCCCACTAATGTCCCTGCGCAGATTGCTACCGAGTTAACTATCGTGCCTAGCACCTACATACCTCCAGCCACTGCTCTGATTTGTTTTATTGTAAAAGTAGCTCCAAGAGACGCTCTAACTCCTCGTTATCGTAGTACACAATTTCGATTTTGCCGCGTTTGCGCCCCGGCAGGAGCCGCACCTGGGTTCCTAAACTGGAGGCCAAGCGCTGTTCCAGGTCTACTATTTCTACTGGCCGCTGTTTTTTTGTTTCACGTGAAACATGGGGCTGTTGCCGCTTAACCAGCTCCTCCGTTTGTCTAACGTTTAAACCCCGTTTCACAACTATTTCAGCCAACTCCTGTTGTTTTACCGGATCGTTCACCGCCAAGAGGGCCCGAGCATGGCCGGCCGAAATTGTTTCACGTGAAACAAGCTCTTGTAAAGATGGGGGTAGCTGCAATAGACGTAAGGTGTTAGCCACATGAGAGCGACTGCGGCCTACCCGCTGGGCCACCTCCTCCTGGGTCAAATCCAGCTGTTTCACCAGCTGTTCATACCCTCGAGCCTCGTCCAGAGGGTTTAAATCCTCCCTTTGTAAATTCTCTACGATGGACAACTCCATCATTTCTCTATCATTAAGTTCTTTAACCAAGGCCGGTATCTCCACTAGGCCAGCCCTTTCTGCCGCCCGGCAACGTCTTTCCCCAGCTAAAAGCTGATAACGCCGGCCGGCTTTACGCACAATGACCGGCTGCAATACCCCGTGCAGCTCAATGGACTGGGCCAACTCTTCTAGCGATTCTTGATCGAATTGACGCCGGGGTTGATAAGGATTAGGATCGATCAATCGTAAAGGTATACTAGTGATCTCCTTCCCTTCCTCCGTCTTTGGGTCTACCGGTATTAGGGCTTCCAAGCCTCGACCTAAACGTGATCTAGCCACGGGCGATTACCTCCTTAGCCAACTGACAATAGACTTCTGCTCCCTTCGATTTGGGATCATAAATGATAATAGGCTGTCCAAAGCTGGGGGCTTCGCTCAACCGTACATTACGGGGAATGATAGTCTGAAACACCTTATCCCCAAAATAGCCTTGCACCTCTTCCACCACCTGCTGCGACAGATTGGTGCGAGAATCAAACATGGTGAGCAAAGCGCCAAAGAGCTCCAGCCGAGGATTCAAATGGCGCTGCACCAATTGCACCGTATTTAACAATTGTCCTAAGCCCTCCAGAGCGTAATATTCGCATTGCACCGGTACCAACACTCCGTGGGCAACGGTGAGGGCATTCAGGGTGAGTAAGCCCAGGGACGGCGGGCAATCGATCAAAATATAATCGTAAAAGGGCAATATGGGCTCCAGAGCTTCTTTCAATTTGGTTTCCCGCGAAATAGCCGGAACCAACTCAATCTCAGCCCCCGCTAGCTGAATAGTGGCCGGTGCCACCTCTAATCTGGACACTTCGGTGGGTTGAATCACCACCTCAATTGGCAGCCCATCGATCAAAACGTGATAGATGCATTTACGCAGGCGCCGCCGGGCAATACCTAAGCCACTGGTAGTGTTACCCTGGGGGTCCACATCCACAACTAATACCTTCTTCCCCTCTTGGGCTAGACAAGCACCCAGATTAACACAGGTGGTAGTCTTGCCCACACCCCCCTTTTGATTGGTAATGGCTAATACTTTCGCCACCCATCTTCACTCCTTATGTCATATTGCATAATACCTGCTGTCCTTGATTACTTCTCTTTATCTCGCTTTTACTCCTGCCATAAGAAAGCTAAAAGGCCCGGTTAATTGTCCATTAACCAGGCCTTCCAATCCTGTTCAAAGGTTGTTAACGGTTGCCCATAAGCCGCCTGCAGGGCAACGGTAAAAGTTTGGCCCCTTCCTAAGGCAGTCAGGAGCTGGTTCACTCCACCATCCCCCATCCTTTCATAGAGGAAGCTAACCAGACTTAATGCTTCTTGATAAGCTATCGCTTCCGGTAAACTAGAAAAATGATCGGTCAGCTGGTCTAAACTATGGGGTGCCTCCCGCCAAGCTAAACCGCCTTCTTGCCAGACATAGCCCCGTAAGCGTTCTTCCCAATATTGGGCCATACCCTCACTGAACCAAACCGGATAGGATACGGCCACCTGATAATCCAACAAAAGGTGGGTCAACTCATGGACCACCGGCCCCTGCTGGGCATAGAAGGCTATAGCTTCATCCAAGTTCAAGTGTGGTTGCCAAGCTTGCGGTGCCAATAACTCCAATTTCCCCAAATAATAGGCCCCTAAGGTGGGAGCATAGCTACCCCCTAAAGCTTGCTGTAAAGCCGCTTGCGTCGGATGCAATCTTACCACGATCGGCTTAGGTGTAAAATCGGGTAACCAAGCCTGTAAATCGGCCAGCCCCGCTTCCAATAGCTCCAATACTGCTCGCCCTTCCTCCAATTCGCCGCTATACAGCAATTTAAAGTTCTCACTGCTGAGCACCTCCTCCGCTGCCACCAACGGCAGCCACCGGCCCACGGTGCGGACCGCCCTATGAGCCGGTCTAAAAGGTGCTACTAAGATCCCGACTAAAACTAGAAAAAGGAACCAGTCGACCCTCTTCCACTGAGCCATTGCTCCCACCTCCTTTCCCTATTAAAAACAAAAAAAGCACGACCAGGCGTGCTTTCTATTATACATTATGTAAACTAGCTTTGACCAGACTAGCGTTTGGCAATCCGAACGGTAACCGTTAACCAGTCGCCTTCTTCCTCTTCTGAAACATCGGCCTTAATACCCGCTTCCTTCATAAGGCGAGTGGCATCTCGGATAGTGTTTAAGAAAATACGTACGTCCTTAGGTATGAAACGGCGCAAGGGTTTACGAGCTGTAGCCGCCACTTCCTCCGCGCTGCTGCCGGCCAGATGTTCTTCTACTATTCTTTCTGTCTGTTTAACGTTTAGATTTTGCTCAATGGCAATTTCTGCCAGTTGTAACTGGGTTTGGGGATCTTTAACCCTTAATAGGGCCCGCCCCTGCCTTTCATTTAGCTTACCTGCCGACATCAGATTCTTGACCGCCGGCGCCAGACCCAACAGCCGTATTTTATTGGCTATGGTCGATTGACTCTTACCCAACCGCAAAGCCAGTTCTTCTTGTTTGATATTAAACTCCTCGATTAGGCGTTGAAAAGCAGCCGCTTCTTCTAAGGGATTTAAATCCTCCCGCTGCAAATTCTCAATTAGGGCCGCCTGTGCCACTTCCCGATCCGTATATTCTTTAACTATGGCTGGAATGGTCTGCAGTTTGGCCAACTTGGCTGCCTGCCAGCGTCGTTCACCGGCAATGAGTTCAAAAACTCGACCCAGCCGCCGGACGATAATCGGCTGGATGACCCCCATCTGGCGAATGGAGTCGGCCAATTCTTGTAGTTTATCCTCATCAAACTGGCGCCGCGGTTGATAAGGATTAACCTGAATGTCATCCAAAGGAATGCTGACGATTTGATCTTCTTCCGGCCCCGAATTTCCACCAAACCAACGCAATGCCATCACCCCTTCTCTTTCTCTATTCTGCCTTCAGGTGCTGCTCTCCTTCTCCATCTTTCTCCATTATTACAACAATGGTCGCTTGGCCGGTATTCCGGGCCGGCGAGGATACTTACTAGGAGTGATTTGGCCCTTTCCTATGCAAACCAAAGTGCGGGATGCCCCCGAAGGCAAAGTCCAAACCCGGGTTTTCGTCTCTCCTCCCCCTAAGATTGCGATACCGGACAGGGCTTCTTCCAATTCGCTGCCCATATCGGGCCCCTTCTGGGCTACAAAATAACCGCCTACTTTCACCAAAGGCAAACAGTATTCAGCCAATACGGCTAAACGGGCTACGGCCCGAGCCACAGCCACATCAAATTGCTCCCGCCACTGGGGCTGCTGCCCCACCACTTCCGCCCGTTCCACCATAACCCGCACCCGCTCCTGCAATCCCAACTCCTCCACCACGGTGCGGAGAAATTGCGCCTTCTTACCGATAGACTCCACCAACGTGATTCGCGCCTGGGGGAAGGCAATGGCCAACACCAGCCCGGGAAAGCCGCCTCCGGTGCCCACATCCACCAAACTGGGCCCCTGTTCCATATCTACAACCAGAGCTATCGATAGGGAATCGAGGAAATGTAACTCGTATATCTCAGGGGTGCTGGTGATAGTGGTCAAATTGACTCTTTCGTTCCATTCCTGTAGTAGGCGCCGATACTGGTCCAACTGGTCTAGGGCCACCGCCTCTAAAGCAATACCCATTGCCTGCGCCTGTTGCTGTAACCACTTCTGGTAATCAACCACTCTTATCCCCCCTACCTATGGGCCTTCAAAGCAATTAATAACACGCTGATATCCGCCGGTGTAACCCCCAGAATGCGGCTAGCTTGTCCCACCGATTGGGGACGATGTAAAGCCAGCTTTTCCCGAGCTTCCATCGATAACCCTGACAGCCGACTGTAGTCAAAATTGGCCGGAATGCGCTTTTCTTCTAACCGTAAGAAGCGTTCCACGCTTTCGTTCTGTTTCTTGATATAGCCGGCATATTTAACTTCTATCTCCACCCGCTGACGAACCATCACCGGTGCGGCCCCTATGGACTCGGGCAAAAAGGGCAGCAGGTCTTCTAAGCTCACTTCGGGGCGCCGCAATAGTTGGGCCACAGGCACTCCCTGGGTGAGGCCAGAAGTACCCGCCGCCTCCAGCAGGGCATTTAACTTAGCATTAGGTGAGATGGTGGTGTTTTCTAGGAGCTTGGTTAACTCTTCCATTTGATGCACCATCTGTCGATGTTCCTCGATGGCTTCATCACTGACCAACCCCACCTGCCATCCCTTTTCCCGGAGGCGGATGTCCGCATTATCATGACGCAAAAGCAAACGATATTCGGCAGCGGACGTGAGCATGCGGTAGGGCTCACTGACGCCCTTGGTCACCAAATCATCGATTAACACTCCGATGTAGGCTTCTGAACGTTTTAAGATTAACGGTTCTTGTCCCCGTAAGAGCTGGGCTGCGTTAATACCGGCAATTAACCCCTGAGCCGCCGCCTCCTCGTACCCCGACGACCCGTTGATCTGCCCGGCCGAAAAAAGACCCGCAATATCCTGAAACTCCAGCGACAACTGCAGCTGGGTCGGATCTATGTAGTCGTATTCAATGGCATAGCCGGGCCGCAAAATCTCCGCCCCTTCCAGACCGGGAATGGTGCGCAACGCCGTATACTGCACATCCTCCGGCATGCTGGTGGAAAAGCCTTGCACATACATTTCATCGGTATCATAACCTTCCGGCTCTACGAAAACCTGGTGACGGTCCTTATCGCGGAAACGGACCACCTTATCCTCCAGGGAAGGGCAATAGCGGGGCCCGGCCCCTTCGATTTCTCCACTGTACAGGGGAGCCCGATGCAGGTTTTCTAAAAACAAGCGATGGGTTTCCGGCGTCGTATAAGTGAGCCAACAGGACAACTGGCGGCCGTAACAAGCTGTAGGACCGGCAAACCCTACGGGCAAATCGTCCCCCGGCTGCTCCTGCATAACGCTGGTATCGATGCTCTTGCTACTAATCCGCGGCGGCGTACCGGTCTTAAAACGGCCCATACGAATACCTAAGCGGAGTAAATTCTCGCTTAAAGCTAAGGAAGGCTGTAAACCGTTGGGCCCACTGGAGTAATTAGTTTCACCCAAAATAATCCGTCCCCGTAGGTAGGTACCGGTGGTCAAAATAACGCAAGGAGCTAAGAACACCGTTCCCGTTTGGGTCCTTACCCCCTGCACCTGCCTATCTTCCACTAACACTTCATCCACCATGGCCTGCTTTAACGTAAGGCCCGGTTGCCGGTCCAGCACCCGCCGCATCCGTTGCTGATAACGCTGTTTGTCCACCTGGGCTCGCAGCGCCTGCACCGCCGGTCCCTTACTGGTGTTCAACATGCGCAATTGGATGCAGCACTCATCCACCGCCTTACCCATTTCGCCACCCAAGGCGTCGATTTCCCGTACAATGTGGCCCTTTGCCGGTCCCCCGATGGACGGATTGCAGGGCATGAGGGCCACACTCTCCAGGCTGGAGGTGAGCATCAAAACCCGAAACCCTAAGCGGGCCGCCGCTAAGCCGGCTTCACATCCCGCATGTCCCGCACCCACAACAATTACATCATATTTACCTGCCACAAAAGCCATTAGCTTGCATCCCTCCGCTACTTGCCGATGCAAAAACGACTGAAAATTTCCCGAGCCAAATCGGCGCTGGCCTTAAGGCCTACCATCTCGCCTAAACGATCGGCAGCTGCCTGCAAATCAACTTGCACCATATCCAAGGGCCAACCGGCAGCCACCGTCTCCCGGGCCGCCTGCAGGCTACTGGCCGCCTCCCTCAGCAGCTGCTCTTGCCTAGCATTAGCCACAAAGGGACTCTCCGGCTGTAGCACTCCCTGCACCACCAAGTCGGCCATGGCGCTACGCAATTCATCCAAGCCCTCTAGCGTGACGGCTGACACCTGAAAAACCTGCTCGGTAGCCAATTTATCCCTATCCTCAGCCGTCAACCCGGATGGCAAATCACTCTTATTAAGCACAATAAACCGACGCTGCCCAGCCACTACATCCAAGGTGGCCCCATCTTCCTCCTGAAGTGGCTGGCTCTGATCGATAACCATGAGTACCAGATCCGCGTCCCGCATGGTTTGCTCCGCCAAAGCCACCCCTATTCTTTCCACCGGATCTTCCGTTTCCCGCATCCCGGCCGTATCCAGTAGTCGAATAGGAATACCGGAAATGGAAAAATACTCTTCGATCACATCCCGGGTGGTACCCGCAATGTCGGTTACGATGGCCCGCTCCTTCCCCACCAGCGCATTCAATAGGGAAGATTTGCCCACATTAGGTCGCCCCACAATGGCCACTTGTAAGCCCTCCCGTAGCACCCGGCCAGCAAAACTGGTGCTCAGCAAAACCTCCATCGCTTGTAAGGCCTTACCGATACCCTCTAACATCCGCTGGCTGGTTATTTCCGGGATATCTTGCTCAGGGAAATCGATACTGGCGGCAGCGGTGGCCAGCAACTCCACTATTTGCTCCCGAATGCCCAAAACCCGCTGGGAAAGCTCCCCACGCAGCAGACGCCCCGCCTGCTGCAGGGCCGTCTTAGACTTGGCCTGGATGAGGTCAATTACCGCTTCCGCCTGCATCAAATCCAGTTTGCCATTAAGAAAAGCCCGTTGGGTAAACTCACCCGGCTCGGCTAAACGCACCTCCGGCTGTCGCAACAGCAGTGATAAAATCTCCCGCAGAATGAGGGCGCCGCCGTGGCTATTGACCGCTACAATATCTTCTCCCGTATAGGAAGTGGGGCCGGGCATATAAGAAACCAGCACCTGGTCTAGCATCTGTTCCTTTTCATCTACTATGTAGCCCAAATATAGGTGGCGGGCAGTAAATCGTTCTCGCTTTCGGCCTCGATTATCTCGAAAGACCCGGCGTAAGGTGGTTAAAGCTTGCGGCCCACTCATCCGCACAATACCGATGCCACTTTCCCCCGGGGCAGTAGCAATAGCCGCTATAGTTGACTGCTCCATTAGAATCCGCCTCCCTACGGTGATACTATATTATACCCAAAAGAAAAACCCGCAGCAGCCCCATACTGCCCGGGTTTCTGGCTTAAACGTCTACTTAAGCGCAATAACTACCTTGCGATGGGGCTCCTGCCCTTCGCTGTAGGTAACTATCTGATTATCATGCTGTAAAGCGGTGTGGATAATACGTCGCTCATGGGCCTTCATTGGCTCCAGCATAATGCGGCGACCGGTACGTTTAGCCTTTTCAGCCAAACGATTAGCCAGGCGCAGTAATGTCTGCTTCCGCCGTTCCCGATATCCACCCGCATCAACAACTACCCGTTGCCGTACTTCCGCATAGCGATTATATACCACAATGGCTAAATATTGGAGAGAATCGAGGGTTTGCCCATGCCGGCCAATGATTAACCCGAGACTTGGGCCTTCTAAATCAACTTTTACTGCCTCATCCTCAGTCGCAATCTCTACTTCTACCGGGGAACCCATCCGTTCACAAACTCCCCGCACAAAATCTTCTAATATTTGCAGAGGATCGGGTTTAAGCGTAACTCTAACCTTGGCCAATTTCCCGCCTATAATACCGAGAAAGCCTCTACTCGGCTCTTCTAAAACTTCCGTTTCTACCTGCTCCATGCCCACGCCTAATTCAGCTAGAGCCAAAGCGATGGCCTCATCGACGGTCTTACCTTGCTTTTCTACGCTTCGCATCTAGTTGCACTCCCTCCTCCAAGCTGTACTTTCGCTCCAACATCCGGGTAACAAGGTAATATTGTATTATGGTAAATACGTTGCGGGATACCCAATAAAGCCCTAAGGCAGTAGGGTAGCTGATGGATATATAGCCCATAAGAACGGGCAAAAACAGGTTCATCGAGCGCATCGCAGCCGCATCCTGCTCGCTGCCCTGGCTCATTTGCCGTTGTTGAAAAACTGTCGTGGCTACTGCCAAAATCGGCACCACCAGATATCCCGGATTTTGCCGTATTAACATCCAAAAAGTCTGCTCTGCATCAGGAAGGACTAGACTTAAGCCTAGAAAGGAGGGAGCCGAACTAAATATCCCCGGCTGTCTTAGCACATTAAACATGGCAATAATGATTGGGAATTGTATGAGTAGCGGAAAACAACCGGCCGCCGGGTTTATCCCATGTTCTTTCCAGAGGGCTAACGTCTCTTCGTTTACCTTATCCGGGTCTTTATACTTCTTTTTTATCTCTTCTATCTTGGGAGCAATCAACTTCATCTTAAAGGAGAATTGCATCTGCCTTAAATTCAGCGGGAATGTAATAAGCATCACTACTAAAGCCATCCCAATAATGGCCAAGCCATAACTACCCGTTACTTCTACTAGGGCATTTAGTATGACGCCTAGCAAATTTGTTAAGAAAGCCAAATTTAACTCCCTCCTAACACCCTAAACTAAGGGATCATAACCACCTGGAGAAAAGGGATGACAACGGGCAATCCGTTTCAGCCCCAACCAAACCCCCTTGGGGACCCCGTACTTTGCAAGAGCTTGTATCATATACTCGGAACAGGTGGGACGAAATCGGCAGTTGGGGCCTAGAAGAGGAGATATAAAACTTCGATAAAGCCCTATAAGACCAATTAACCCCTTAGTTAACAGCGCCCCCATCCTGCCACAACCCCGCTTTTTTAGTTAATTTAGCCAAGGAATGGGCAATTTGAGCATAGGTGGCGTCGCGAGCAGCCACCCGCACAATCACTATCAAATGGTACCCGGGTTTAACCTGCTGCCTCTGGGCCCGCCACGCTTCTCGCACTAACCGCTTTAGACGGTTACGCCCCACACTCTTGGCCACTTTACGGCTAACAGAAATGCCCACCTTTACCCCCGGAATCGATCGCGGTAAATAATACAGAACCAAAAATCTATCGGCTACCGATTTACCCTGCCGATATATAGCGCCAAAGTCATTGCGCTTGGTTAGCCGTTCGTCCCTGCGCATGCTTTAGCCTCCCAATCTCTATAATCCTTAGTAAATTATACCACAATCTATCCGTGTCCATGCGAAAAAAAGGCCACGCAGTGGCGGCCTTAAGCAGATAGCACTTTTCTCCCTCGCGCACGTCTTGCCTTTATAACCTTACGACCATTAGCCGTGCTCATGCGCTTACGAAAACCATGAACCTTCTTACGTACTCGCCTATTGGGCTGATAAGTTCGTTTCACAGAGGTACACCCCTTTCTAGAAAAACCCTGCAGTATCTCAGCCATTATAGCAAATAGGGTGCCAGGAATCAATGCAAATCGGAAGAACTAAGCTTTTACACAGCTGTGGATAACTCTATCTACAAGCTTGTTAGTTGCTGTTAGTTTACATAAAACAATCTTAGTTCACATAAGTTCGCCGTCTAAAGGGGCCCTTTTGCGTAAAGCCTCACCTTTAGCCAGTTATTTATGGGTTAACAAGCTACTTTTTTATGTCTTTTATCCACCAAGTTATCCACAGCTTGTGGACAGTCTTGTGAATAACCTGGGCGAACATTTAATCGCATCAACCTAAACAAATACCCACAATGACAATATTCGCGTTAAATAGCAGTTATCCACAGATTTTGTGGATTGTTTGTGGGTAAATCCCCAAGTTATACACAAATATCTTGGCGTTTGTGGTAGAATTTATGTGCGACTTGTTGAAAACTGTCTAACCAAACGAGGGGGTATTAACAAGTGATTAACAAGGCGGGTTGCCAGGAAATCTGGGACGCAGCCCTTAATTTTTTGGAATCTCAGTTAAGTAAACCTAGTTTTGAGACCTGGATTCTTCCTTTAGAACCGGTTGCTCTGCACCAAAATACCCTCATTCTCCGGGTTGCCAATGTTTTCAATCGCGATTGGCTACAAAATCAATACGCATCCACTATTAAGGAATGCCTACAAGCTACGTCCGGTAGATCCCTGGAAATCAGATTTGTATTACCCTATGAGGACCTGGATGCTTTACAAGAGGAGATTGAACAGGTAACGCTGCCTACGGAAAAGGGCAGTAGCGATGACAACCCGGAGAATACCCTCAACCCTAAATACACCTTCAACTCCTTCGTTATTGGTGAAAGCAACCGTTTCGCCCATGCTGCAGCCTTAGCCGTAGCTGAAGCACCGGCGCGCGCTTATAACCCCTTATTTATTTACGGTGGGGTAGGGCTGGGGAAGACCCACTTGATGCATGCCATCGGCCATTATGTTAGGGAACACTACCCGCATTTGACGGTGGTCTATTTGTCCTGCGAAAAATTCACCAACCAATTCATCAGTGCCATCCAATATAAGCGCAGTGAGGAGTTCCGCAATCGCTATCGCAACGTGGACGTGCTTATGGTTGATGATATTCAGTTTCTGGCCGGTAAAGAACAGACCCAGGAAGAATTCTTCCATACTTTTAACGCTCTGCACGAAGCCAATAAGCAAATAATCCTTTCCAGTGACCGTCCCCCTCGAGAGATTGCTACGCTAGAAGAGCGACTCCGTTCTCGCTTTGAATGGGGGTTAATTACGGATATTCAACAACCGGATTTAGAAACAAGAACAGCCATTTTACGCAAAAAGGCCGAGCTGGAAAACTTAAATGTGGATAACGATGTACTCTTACATCTGGCCCGACGCATCAACAGCAATATCCGGGAGCTGGAAGGAGCCCTGACTCGCATTTATGCCTATGCCTCTTTCACAGCTCGTCCGATTACGGTGGAACTGGTCGATGAGGTCTTAAAAGATACTATCGCCGACGATGTTAAGAAGGAAATCACTGTGGAGGATATTCAAAACCTGGTGGCTCAGCATTTCGGTATTCGGGCCAGCGATATGAAATCTAGAAAACGTACCCGAGCCATTGCCTATCCGCGGCAGATTGCCATGTATCTCTGCCGTCAACTTACCGATCATTCTCTGCCTCGCCTAGGCGAAGCCTTTGGAGGGAGAGACCATACTACCGTCCTTCATGCCTGCGATAAGATAGAGAAGGAAATGGAGACCGATAAAAGCCTGGCGAACCTGATTGAAACCTTAACCAAAGAACTACGGTAACATGTTAAAATTGTGGACAAGCAAAGCAGCTAGTCCACAGGTTAAAGCACAAGGTAAGAAGCCAATAGGGACAGGCTGCAGGCCAGTTACCCACAGCATCCACAAGGCTTATGACTAATACGACTATCCTTTATCTTATTCTTGTACTTAAACAACCATACCCACACCACAGTAGAAAGGGGTATAAAAAATGTTTATAACCATTGATCGAAGTCTATTCTTAGAAATGCTGCAGACCGTAGGGCAGATCGTTCCCCTACGGCCGGTCATTGCTTCTTTAGCTGGTGTTTTTATACAAGCCGAAAATGACCAGGTGCGTTTGACTACTAATGATCTGGAACAAAGTATTTCTGTCGTAGGCGAGGCGGTTGTTAGTGAACCGGGAGAAGTGCTTATTCCGGCTAAGATACTAATAGAGGCGGTACGGCGGAGTCCCGCTGAAGAAGTGGTGCTTAAACAGCTGCCAGGACGATCGGCTATTAACTTTCAAAGCGGCAGCGTGCATATGGAAATACTGACCCTGCCGGTGGAAGAATTCCCAGAGCTGCCCCAGTTTTCTCTGCAACATAGTTACACACTGCCCCAACCCCTCTTTAAAGACATAATGCGCCAAGTCAGCTTTGCTATTTCCACCGAAGAGTTAAGGCCCGTGCTTACCGGTGCCCTGCTATCTTTTAACAAAGAGGATGTGCGTCTAACCGCCCTCGATGGTTTCAAGTTGGCCTGCCGTTGGTCTACCTATCTTAAATCGGAGCAGGAAGCCCAGGCCATTATTCCCGGCAAGGCTATTCGTAATCTACTTAAATTATTAGGTGATACGGAACCAATGGAGATCGGTATTGGGGAGAACTTCGCGGCTTTCGAGTTTTCTGGAGCCCGATTAGTAACTCGGCTGCTGGAAGGGAACTTCCCTGATATTCAGCAGTTTATACCGGAGCAGTATCAAACCCAAATTGTAGTAGGTAGTGAGGAGCTGTGGCAGGCTATAGTGAGGGCGGCTTTAGTCTGTAAGAACGGGACTGCCGACTCGGTGAAATTTAATATCGGTGATGGGCAGATTGCTGTCTCCGCCCAGTCCATGGAATTGGGTAGGCACTATGAAACGATACCGATTCAGCATAAGGGCGAAGACTTGGAGATCATGTATAACATTAAGTCCATTATTGAAGTGTTGCGCAGTGCCCAGGCACCGGAGGTAGTCATTGATTTTCATGGCACTTATGGTCCTTGTATTTGTCGTCCGGTCGGTCAGGACGATTACTTCAGCCTATTAATGCCCGTGCGTCTTACGTAAAGGAGGGAGGACTATGGGTGATAACTTGGTGAAAATTACGGGGGAGTATATCACCCTATCCCAACTGCTGAAGAAATTGAATTTCATTGCTAGTGGAGGCGAATGCCGCTATTTCTTACAAGAAAACCTGGTTACAGTAAATGGAGAACGGGAACAGAGGCGAGGACGAAAACTTTATGCCGGGGATCGCCTTACTATCGCTGGCCAAGAAATAGTAATAGGTTGATTAGGCTATGAAAATTACCCAGCTTACCCTCCGAAACTTTCGGAACTACCAGCATTGCCATCTAGACCTTCACCCGGGACTTAATATCCTGGTGGGCCGCAATGCCCAAGGCAAAACCAACCTCTTAGAAAGTGTGTACTTTCTTTCCACCGGCAGATCCCATCGGACTAGCAATCATTATGATCTAATCCGTTGGGATACTACCGGGGTTTTCTTGCATGCCCGCATTAGTAAACGCAATTTAAAAGTTGAGCTGGATTTTAGCTTAAGCAGAGATCGACGACGCCAGTTGAAAATTAATGGGGTAGTGGAGAAGAAACTTAGTGCCCTGTTAGGAGTACTCAACTCGGTTCTATTTACGCCCGAGGATTTGCAATTACTGAAGGGGCCCCCTGCCCTCCGGCGTCGTTTTCTAGATATGGAAGTCTCCCAGGTCAGCCCCGTCTATTTATACACGCTGCAGCAGTATAACCGGGCCCTGACCCAACGCAACAATTTACTGAAGTCTTTCGAGAATAGAAGCGTTAACCGGGCAGTCCTAGAGACATGGAATGAACAACTGATCAAATATGGTGCCCGCCTAACCATTCTCCGTCAGAGGGCCCTTGCTGCTCTAGCTAAACACGCCAAGCCCAGCCTTTATACTATTTCCTCCGGCGAAGAGAACTTATGTTTGGTTTATCGGCCCTGGGGATATAAAATAGATCTGGGGGACAAGGAAGAAGAAGTAAGTGCCGCTTTTAGGGAAATACTAGAAAGACAGTACCATAGGGAGTTGCGGCGCAAGCAGACATTGGTTGGCCCCCATCGGGATGACTTTCAATGCCTCCTGAATGGTATCGATGTGCGGGAATTCGGTTCCCAAGGGCAGCAACGCTCGGCAGTCTTAGCTATTAAGATGGCCGAGCTGGAATTTATGCATGAAATGACCGGCGACTATCCGGTTTTGTTATTGGATGATGTACTTTCCGAATTGGATAGCCGGCGGCGCCGGGCTCTGCTGGGACTAGTCGATCAGGGTGTACAAACCCTAATTACGGGTACGGAAGCCAGCCTTTTTACCGGCTGGCAGGACAAGTCCTTATTAATCGCAGAAATATCAAATGGTATAATAAGTATAGTCAACTAAAAGGAGGGGATACAAAAGTGTTCCTATCACTCGGTCCCGACCAATGTATCCCTAAGAAGGAAATAATAGGCATTTTTTCCACTTCTTCTTTAGAGAGCATTGCCACTGATGAGTTTATTCGTATGGCTAAAGAAGAAGGTTTCGTCATTGGTACCGCATCGAAAAAGATGAAATCCTTCATCGTGGCTGACGAAAACGTTTATTTTTCTAACCTGACACCACAAACCTTATGCAAACGGTCCCTAAACAGAGAGAGGTTGTCCAGCGACAAGTAAGGGGTGAGAGTTTATGGCTGAAAAGAAGACAAATTATGATGCATCGCAGATACAAGTATTGGAAGGATTAGAAGCTGTTCGCCGCCGACCGGGTATGTATATCGGCGATACGGGTAATCGAGGATTGCATCACCTGGTTTTTGAAGTGGTAGATAACAGTATCGATGAAGCTTTAGCCGGTTATTGCGACCACATCCAAGTGATAATTTTACCGGATGGCAGTATAAAAATTATCGACAATGGCCGCGGCATTCCGGTGGACAAACATGCTAAAACCGGAAAAAGTGCCCTGGAAGTGGTGCTGACCGTTTTGCATGCCGGCGGCAAGTTTGGGGGCAGTGGTTATATAGTGTCCGGTGGTCTGCACGGGGTAGGCCTTTCGGTGGTCAATGCCCTGTCAGAATGGATGATCGCTGAAATTCATAACAACGGTGGTATCCATCGGCAGGAGTATAAACGGGGGGTTCCCCAGACCCCGGTGGAGCGCCTTGGGGACACCGATAAAACTGGTACCATCATCCATTTTAAGCCCGACGCGGCCATCTTTGAAACGGTAGATTTCAATGCAGAAGTCCTGGCCCGCCGCCTGCGAGAAATGGCCTTTCTCAATGCGGGCGTGCGGATCGAGCTGGATGATCAAAGGGTGGAAGAAAAACAGGAATTCCACTATACCGGCGGTATCTCATCCTTTGTTGAGTGGTTGAACCGCAACAAAGATGTATTGAACAAGGAACCTATTTATCTCAGTGGCCAATTTGATACGGCGATGGTGGAGGTGGCTCTGCAATGGACCACCGGCTATAGCGAAAATATACTCTCCTTCGCCAATAACATAGCCACCACCGAAGGGGGCACCCATGAAGTCGGGTTAAAGACGGCCCTCACCCGCACCATTAACGATTATGCCCGGCAGGCCAATTCCCTGAAAAGTGGCCAGGAGAACTTTGCCGGTGAAGATATACGGGAAGGCCTAACGGCGGTTTTGAGTGTCAAACTGATTGAACCCCAGTT
>JAAYGE010000092.1 GCA_012727835.1 Bacillota bacterium | reverse complement strand
TTGGGAAATGCAAAAAGCCTGCCCCACTGGGAACAGGCTTCTTACAGAGCGGAAAGTGCACCCCACACACGAAACTTCAAGGACTTTTTAGGAGCCCTAATCGAAATAAAATGACAAACACACCCTTATATTCTACCACGATAGCTAAGAAACACAAGCAGGAAGCCTGTTGGAGTGACTAGCGCTCGTCCTAGTCAAAATAGCCCTTGGCGGCCAAAAGCTCGGCGTTGAGGATGGCGCCACCGGCGGCACCGCGCAGGGTGTTGTGGGAGAGACAAACGAATTTGTAATCAAAGATGGTGTCCGCACGCAAGCGGCCCACAGTTATACCCATCCCATAACCGAAATCCCGATCCAGCTTAGTCTGGGGACGATCAGCGGCACTTAAATACTGAATAAAGGGTTGGGGTGCGCTAGGCAACCGTAGCTGCTGCGGCTCGCCCTGGTAGGTTGCCCACCGGGCCAGAATCTCTTCCCGGCTGGGCTTTTTAGCAAAGTTGACAAACACGGCAGCCAGGTGGCCATCGCTAACCGGCACGCGAATGCACTGGGTGGCGATGCGGGGTGACTGGGCCGGGCGGATGGCGCCGCCTTCCACTTGGCCCCAGATCTTTAAGGGTTCTTGTTCACTCTTAGCCTCTTCACCAGCTATATAGGGGATAACGTTATCCACCATTTCGGGCCAGGTGTCAAAGGCTTTACCGGCACCGGAAATGGCTTGGTAAGTACAAGCTAAAATCTCCGTCGGCTCAAACTCCATCAGGGCATGGATTGCCGGCACATAACTCTGCAACGAACAGTTGGGCTTGACAACTACAAAGCCCCGCTGGCTACCCAAACGCCGCTGCTGCGCCGGGATAACCTCTAAATGCTGGGGGTTAATCTCCGGTATCAGCATGGGCACATCGGGCGTTCCCCGGTGGGCCGAGTTATTGGAGACTACGGGGATACCGGCCCGGGCGTAGCTATCTTCCAACTCACGAGTAGCGGCCGCATCCATTTCCACCGCACAAAATACAAAATCTACCTGACGTGCCACCTCATCCACCTGGGTTGCGTTTAGCACAGTCAATTGGGCCACCGACTGGGGTACGGGGGTAGGCATCATCCAGCGGCCCGCCACCGCCTGGCCATAGGGCTGACCGGCGGAGCGACTACTGGCCGCAACGGCAGTAATATTAAACCAGGGGTGATCCGCCAGCAGGGTTACAAAGCGTTGCCCCACCATACCGGTGGCCCCGATCACCCCTACTCGATATTGTTTCCGCATTCTACCGACCTCCGTTCAAAATAGTCTTATTTCTAGTCTATGCCCCACCCCTCAATCTTGACTTAATTTGTGTAGACTGGCCGGTTGGCTAAATTGACTGATACTAAAAAGAAATAGGGCTTCATCACAACCATGCTCCTGGGCATACTGACTGACGCTGAGGGAGAAATAGCGCAGGTCCAGCACATGGATATGCTCGTAATGGGCCGTTAGGAAGGGTAAGAAACAATGGGCATAGGAATCCTTAACTACCAAGAGGCTGCGCCCATTATTGGCCGCCGTCTTGATCTGCATAATCCCATGGTTTCCCCCTAGAAAATAGGCGTATTGATCAACCTGGTCTAAATAGGCACTAACGAAGAGGCTGTCTCGACGGAGGTCTTCTGCCGGGTAGTATACGCTTACCGCCGGCGCTGGCCAGGGATGCAAGACTTCGATTTCATCGGGCTGCAGCCTCCGCCAGCTGGCCTTGGCATAATGGGTGCCATAGAAGTTGCTACTGACTATGGTAGATTTGAGGCTGCTCAGCGGCAGCGGCTGCTTACCTTGTTGTAGTAACAGGGCCTGATAGGCATAGTAGGCTCCCCGCATGGTCCAGTGGTGATCGGTGCGAAAATAGATGGGCTCCTGCTTATGGCCATGTAAAGAATCCCAGACGTCAATCAATTCCACTCCCGAGCCCAATCGTTCCCGCACCAACTGCCAGGCCAGCTGCTGCTCGTCGGTGGGAGCCCCCGGAGGTAACTTCTCGGGATAGATGGCGATGGCGGTGGGCGCCAACAATAGGGTGGTCGGCAATCCGGTGCGCTGGGCAAAGCCACTGATATAATCGGCATTCTGCCGGAGCCACCGTTCATCCAGCTCATAACGCTCCAGTAGGTACCCATCTTGAGCAAAATAGATGCCACTGCTTTCCTGCTTGTTGAGCAGCCACTCCACATCCATTT
Source organism: Bacillota bacterium (assembly GCA_012727835.1). The sequence goes on along the minus strand of JAAYGE010000092.1, from coordinate 4,100 downwards.
TCAATAACACCCAGCTATCGCGCCCGGGAAATTGATCGGTAACAAATTGCTCGTAGGCGGCCATGAATTTACCCGTCAGTATATTGTTGAGCGTGAGTCGGGGCCGCTGGGCTAGATAACGGTTTTCCCGGGGAGAAAACAAGCGGGGTGGTGAAAAAAGACTAATAAGCGATAAGCCCACTATGAATAGCAAAAAGACAACTGTCAGATTTCGATTGACTTTCATTTTTGCCCCCTAGAAGCGGAAATACAGGAACGGATTATAGCTGGCATCCACCAGATAGGCGGTGGACAATACTAGAACCAAAAGGGCATAGGCCGGGTATAAAAGCTCCACCCACCGGGGTCGCTGACTAGTGGCTAGGAATTTTTGCACTACTTGACGGGGTACGGGGGTGGCTGCAATAACCAGGATCAATAACAGAGGCCCATAATTGGCCAACAGATAGTGGTCAAAAGGACTAGCTAACCCCCGCTCCCCGATGCCTAGCATGGCCCGCCAAAACTGCTTTATGGTAGGCCAATCTTCAAAGGCGAAGAGCACCCAAGAAAAGGCCGTTACCGCCAGGGCATAGGCGTGACGGATGAATCGTGGTAGACGCTCAAGCCAATTCAGCAGCAGGGCCTTTTCCAGCATCAAGAAGCAGGCAAAATAGGCCCCCCAAAAAACAAAGTTCCAACTGGCACCGTGCCACAGGCCCGTTAACAGCCACACTAGGGCCAGATTACGATAGGTCCGGGCTGCGCCCTGGCGGCTACCGCCCAAGGGAATATAGACATAATCACGAAACCAAGTGCCCAGGGAAATATGCCAGCGCCGCCAAAACTCGGTAATGCTTTGGGCCATAAACGGATAGTTGAAGTTCTCCAGAAAGGTAAAACCCAACATCTTACCCAGGCCAATGGCCATATCACTATAACCACTAAAATCGAAATACACCTGCAGGGCAAAGGCCACGACCCCTAACCAGGCAGTCAAGGAGCTTAGTTCTGCAGGGTTGAGCAGTTTCACCTGATCAAAGAGCAGACCGATATTGTTAGCCAATAATACCTTTTTCCCTAGCCCGATGACAAACCGCTGCACTCCCTGGCCAAACATATCCACCGTTTCCTCTCGCTTGTTTATCTGTGCGGCCACGGTGCTATAACGCACAATGGGCCCAGCAATTAACTGGGGGAAAAGGGTGACATAGGCTCCGAGGGAAACAATGTTCCTCTGCACTGGAGCATGGCCTCGGTAAACATCGATGGTATATGACATGGTCTGGAAGGTGTAGAACGAAATGCCAATGGGCAGCGGCAGATTAAGCAGGGGCAGGTTGAGCCCCAGCCAGCTATTAAGGCTGCGCAGCACAAAATCCGCATACTTGAAAAAGCCCAACAGGCTCAGGTTAATGATCACCGAAGCCAGAAGGAAATAGAGGCTCCGCCGCTGGTCGCCCCGATAGCGTTCTACCCCTAGGGCACATGTGTAATCGACAATAGTGGAAAACAGCATCAAGAGGATATAGACCGGCTCACCCCAGCCATAAAACACCAGGCTGACTAGAAAAAGTATACCGTTTCTCCAACGCCGGGGTGCCAGATAATATACAAGTAGTACAAAGGGTAAGAAGCCAAAGAGAAAGGTCAAAGAACTAAATACCATAGTCTGAACCCCCTAGCCACCGCAGAGAAAAGGTGCGGCTCCAGCAGCAACCGGCTGCCGGAGTCGCACCTTTATAAACTAGCAAACCCACCCTACTTATTTGCCCAGTGCTTGATCGAAGGCGGCTTCAATGACCTCCGCATCTTCCCAAGTGGCATAGAGCAGATATAATCCCTCGGCCTTTATAATGGTGTTTTCCACCTTCGCCCGCTGGTTAGGCAGGTAATCTTCCCACTGCTTCAGCCGATTTTCCTTCTCCTGTTCCAAAGCTGCCTGCAAATCAGCCACCGCATTTTTGTCCTTAGCCTTGATCACGATTACCTCATCGGACATGACATTGAACATGGGAGCGAGGATGTACCCCTCCTCCATGAGCTCTTTAGCAAAGATCTCCGGATCGCTGACAAACAGCGTCAGGTCGTCCTCCAGCAGGTCCCCCTCCATTAGGCCGGGCAGCCCCTCCTCCAAGTCCTCCTCGGTGAAAGCGCCGCTGTCCAGCAAATCAGCCCTGATAGCCTCTTTAACCTGCTCAATAACGTCGGCCAGCGGCACATCTACAGGTTCAGCGCAAGCGGTCAATCCCAGCGCTAAAGCTACGACTACAACTAGAAGTGCAAACTTCTTCATGGTCTTCTCCTTTCTGTCGCGCATTCATACTCTCAGACGCCGGGGAGAAGAAAAAGTTCCCTAATAAACTAGGTCTTGCTTGGCAAACTAGAACTAAGGAGGGTGAAACTATGCATCATGGGCGCAAGAAAAGGGCCATAAAAAGACCCCGACCAATTCGCGAATTGCAACAGCGGCCCGAAACCGATGTTATAACCGGCCACTTTGAACATGACTTTCAAGCGCTGAGCGATCTATTGACCAATAGCAGTGACTTGCGCACCAGCATAATTCGCACCCAGGACGGCAAACGGGTGGCCCTCTTTTTCAATGCGGGATTGATCAATCAGCAAATCTTGAATCAAAATGTCATTCATCCTATCCAAAAACATGCGGCACCTTTAACGGCCGAAACCCTTTTGCAGCGCATAATTAAATCCCCTACCGGGGAAATGGAGAAATCGCTAACTACCTTAGCTACGGTTCTGGCCAAAGGAGCAGCCGTTATCCTTATGGAGGGGTTGGATAGGGCCATAACAGTAACCCTTCCCCAATTTCACGATCGGGGCATTGAGCGCTCCCAATCGGAGGATGTGCTTATCGGCCCCCACCACAGCTTTGGGGAGGATTTAAATAAGAACTTAGGTTTGCTACGACGCTACCTAAGCAGTCCCCGGCTGAAAATAAGAACTGTGCAATTGGGGCGTATCTCCAAGTCGGATGTGGCTATCGTTTATATCGAGGGAGTAGCCCAAGAAAAACTGGTAAAAGAAGCGGAAGAACGCCTGAAGCGGATTGATATCGATATCATCCCCGGCGTTTCCTATTTAATTGAGTTCTTAGAGGACCAGCCATTTACCCTTTTGCCCCAACTTAAACCAACCGAACGCCCCGACCGGGTGTTGGGGGCCCTAAGCGAAGGGCGAATAGCCATCATGGCCGAGGGCGACCCTACTTGCCTGATTGCCCCCTTCTTTTTGCCCGAGACTATGCAGTCGGCCGAGGACTACTATGAAAAACCACTGGTGGCCACCTTCTTGCGCTGGCTACGATTGCTCAGTGCCGGTTTTAGTATTTTCTTACCGGGGGTATGGATAACACTGGCTTCTTTTCATCACGGCATTATCCCCCCTACCCTATTTAACTCCATTGTGGCCGGCCGGGAGGATGTCCCCTTTCCAACCATTATCGAAGCATTTTTGTTGCTGATAGCCTTCGATATCGTCATCGAGGCGAGTACGCGACTGCCTTCGGCCGTTGGTCAGGCCGTCGGTATCGTGGGAGCTATCATATTGGGGCAATCGGCGGTGCAAGCCAGCCTGATTAGTCCCACCATGACCATTGTGGTGGCCTTATCCGGCTTAGCTGTCTATACGCTGCCATCGCCCAGTTCAGTCAGCGCTATTCGTGTACTCAAATATTTCGTGCTAGGTCTCTCCAGCCTACTGGGGCTGTTCGGCACAATTTGGGCTTTTATTTTCATCACCATAAAGGCGGTCAGTATGCGTTCCTTCGGCTATCCCGCCGTGTTTCCGGTGGCCCCCTTCAACATTCGGGGGTGGATCGATATATTCCTTAAACTACCCAACACCATGCTGAAAAGACGACCCCATTTCCTAGCCGCCGAGAACGAAAAGCGCCTGACTGAGGGGGTAACGCCTTATCCGGGAAAGGATGGATCCCGTGAAACAAAAGACCCTAGTTCATAGCCTGCAGGCCGCACTGGTCATCTTTGCTAGCACCATCGGCACCGTCTATTTCCCTTTAGCGGCCGTTCTGATTCCTTTTGTCAGCACCGCCAGCTGGTATGTGGTTTTGATTGCCTTTTTGCTGACAACCCTATGGA
>JAAYGE010000091.1 GCA_012727835.1 Bacillota bacterium | reverse complement strand
GTGCCGTACCCATCTCCTATCTTCCAGATGGCTCATGGTCATAATTCCATAACTAACGAGGAAATCTAGCAAATCCTTAAGACGCCCACCGGAGATAAAATCTCGATAAGCAACTAGGAGCGGCAAATGATCCGATTTATTTTCAGCTAGCCCTCTAATTAAACGGGAATGCTCATCTAAAATGGCAAGCCATGCATCCGCATCTTCTTGCGTTTCAATAGGGAACCAGCCGGGAATTCCGAGAAAGGCATTATTCATCAGCGCTTTACCCGTACCTAGACTCTTAAAGTAGGAAATGTAAATACCGCGCACCAGCTGGTTAGGCCTTCTTCCCCTTAGGCGAATTACACCGCGATTAGCAAACTCGGAATTAGCAATAAGGGATTGCGCAATAGATAATGTGGCGTTTATCTCCACCTTCAAGTTGCCCCATAACCCCTTCCTGAGCAGCTCCCTTCGGACTGTAGCTAGACCGTCAAGGGAAATGTCCTCGGGAGCGATGGCTAACACAATCGTATTGTCACCGGCCCGATGGCTACTAAGTATGACGTGCATGGCTATATACTTCATCCACTCTTCAAACCAATCGATTAGCTTCTTACTAAATTGCCCCACTCCAGCTCCATCGGCTTTGGGCCGATGTACCCCTTTTCCTGTAATGGGGCTAAACAACTGCAAACTAGATGCGGGTAAGTTGGGCTCCGGCACCTTAGTCCATTCGACAGTTACTCCGCTGGGCAGTAGATCGCTCAGCCGATTTAAAACAAGCAGGGGCAACTCTTCCGGAATCTCCTCTAATGCCAAGTAAAGCTTGCTATAGGCGGGCGACCCCATCCGCAGACTATTAAAATCTTTAAATAGCTGCAAGTCTTCCCTAGGAGTAGGCGGGGCCGTTTCGGCTACCTGGGCAGCTTGTTTGCTCTCCCGATTTCTTGTTGCCTCCACATACTTACGGTATGCTTCCTCAATTTGCCTTTCATGGGAGTAATCGATTAGCTCAGAAGCCGCCTTGGGCTTAGGATCGGTGGGCTTAAATAGAATGTACGGGTAAACCGGACCCAAAGGAGCCTGGCGCGCTTGTTTCCAGTCTAAGGGTTTCGACAAAAGTAGTTGGTAATGGGCTCCCCGATCACGCAGCTGAATACTGTTTGTTTGCGGCCAAAGGCTCAACAGCTTGGCCAAGCCAACGGCGACTAAAACATCGGCATAGGTTTGAGTTCGTTTAGGAACGTGGAATTCATTAACCAACATTTTCTTCCCTCCCTTCTATATGTGATGCTTGGTCGGCTAAGCGCAGTATGCGCACAATTAACCAGTACAGCGGGAACCATTTAAAGTCCGAGACTAAATAGTGTTTAAACTGCCTTTGTTCCTGCGGACAGGGGGAATCTAACAGGCTATCACTTCCCAGAGGGGATTGTATATCTAGCAAAGCCAAGGCCCGCTGCACTTGCATGATAGCTTCAGGCACCAGTTTAAAAGGACTCAACGAATGGGCACTGGCCACATGGTGGCGGGCGATGGCACTGATAATGCAGGCGGTGGCGCCCTCTACCTGCTCTTCTGGCCAAGAGGCGCTTAACAGGCAGTCATATATTAATGGTTGTACTGCGAAGGCACCGGGCACAGCATGGGGACCTCGGCGGCGATTGAACGCTGCTTGCAAGGCCTGATGCTCTGCCCAGTTAAACGTACTATGGGCCAAGGGCTCACCCAACAAGAAAGTTTCATTATTAGGGTCAGCCCGGCTCTGCCAGAAACGAATGTGTTCCTGCCAGTCTACACTGAGCTTCCCCACATCGTGCAGCAACAGCGCCAGTTCCAGTGGCAAGTTGGAATCGGGCAATTGCAAGCTTTCCTGCACTCGCTGCCAACCGATGGCGTGGGCGACTAACAATTTCTTCCCCTGGCCGAGCACCGCCTCCGCATGTTGTAACCAGGTTTCACACACATAATTGGGTTTAGGGTAGACCGACACTGCCCGGGCCGGGTGCTCAACAAGTGGGCCAGCTTCTCCTAGCACCAAACCTCTGGTGGGGCTATAATGGGCAATATCTGGGTGCAGAGCTATTAGCCAGCCAGCAGTAAAAAGATCAAGGGACTTTTGGGCTGGAACCCATGTATAAGTATCAGCTTCCGGGTCTTCCTCGACCAAAATACGGGCTCCCAACTCGCCTGCCTGTTGCAGATAGGGCTCCAAGGCCCAGAGGGATACCCGGGGCAAACTCAGATATTCGATATCCAAATAAGGCGACCAGGCGTCGGTATCGTCGGTAAGCAAAACACTGACGTTATCTATATGGCGAATTAAATTTCGCACCTCGCTGGTGCCAGCCCCATCGGCCCGTCTTTGTAACTCGGCTATTTGCTGTTGAATCTGCATCAGGTCTCGTTCTAGCACCTGTAGTTGCTCACGTTCCATGGTGGCTAGCACAGCATCAAGTATTTGTTGCTCATCATGAAAGCTGAGTATTTTCCCATGGGATGCCAGCAAGGCCTGCCGGGTGGCCTCGACAATGCTTCCCAGTTCCCGATAGGGGCCTAAGCGCATTTGTCCCTGCCTATTGCAGGGCAGCAGGTAGCAATGGACCTCACCCCTGCTGCGCTCGCCGCCATAACGGGCACAACGGCCGGCCCGTTGCACCAGCGAGTTGATCGGGGCTAGCTCACTATGTAACTGATCAGCACTAATGTCTAACCCGGCCTCCACCACCTGGGTAGCAACTAAAATAGCATTGCCGCGTGTTGCCTGCGGCCCAAAGTACACATCAAGTTGGGCCTCGATTCTTTCCCGGTCAGCTGCGAAAAAACGGTTATGCAACAGAAAGATTTGCGTTTCGCTATCTCCAAGCAGATGGGTGATCTCTTGAAATATTTCCTGGGCCCGGCCCACGGAATTGCAAATTATAATGCTTCTATGTTTATGGGCAGCAACCACCGCCTCTCCTGTCAAAGGAGTTAAATGCATATAATAACGCCGTTCCTTTTGCCTATGGCTAGGCAGTTGCTTAACTTCATCGGGTGTAAGGGCTACGTGTTTGGCCTTTAACATCTTGGCTAATTGTTGCTGCGCCGGTTGCGATAGGGTTGCTGTCATGCACATAAACTGACTCATGTGCTGCAAACGATCTACCATCTCCAGCGAGGTCTTTAAAGCCCTTTGCCCATCTAACAGGTGAATTTCATCTAATACAACCAACGAACCGACCAGAGCGCCGCTGTTAATGTTGCTGAGTTTCTTCGGAATAGACAGGGGAGCCAGCAAGTAGCTAGACAAAACCTGATCGATGGTGGTGAAGATGATCTCTCCTTGCAGAAAGGGATCATCTTTTCTAGCCCCCGTCTGAACTGTTACCCGGGGTATTTGCATATCGGGGAAGCGTTGTGCCACCCGTTCGAGGGCCTTACAGGTAGACTCATAAAGGGAATGGGCTAACGAACGAAGGGGCAAACAATACAGCAGCCTATCGGCGAGCGGAGTTCCGTTTACCCAAGCATAAACAAAGGGTAGCAAGGCCGCCCAGGTTTTACCTGAACCGGTGGGAGCCGAAAGCACAATATTATGGCCATCTAACAATGTCCTGGCTACTTCCAGCTGGTAATCATAGGGGCGTAATCGGTCATTGCCCATAAGTATCCCAAATAGGGAACTAATATCGCGAATCGGCACCTCTCTCACCTCACAACAGCCGGTATTTCCCCAAACCAAATACCGTATTCTTGCCCACATGCAACACTTCACCCCATCGTAAGAGAGGGATAAATGGGGTCAATTCACCTTGCAGTGAAACTTTGCCTACCAGGCCACCCAGCTTCATCCGTCCCTTCTGGCGACTGGAATAACGTTCCCAGTCAAACCAGGTAAGGCTATTACTACTGGTGGAAATTTGCTTTGCCTGCTCCAGCAATTCATCATGGGCTCCCCGAGGCACAGCTACCCAGGGGCACAGATCGTGGAAGCGGCGCAATAGGGCGCGCACCAACAATTCGAAAGTAAACTCATCCTGCAGCTTTCCTTGCCGTGTTAACCTCACTGGCGTCATGAACTCAATGCCTAACTCCTTATATTCTTTCTCAGTAAGCAGGTCTGGTGTCGTGATAAACATATCATCTATCGTGTTGATAACGTTACTCGTACTCTCATAAATTTGCTTAGGCAAACGAAGAGGGTGCATGGCTTCTATGTTTTCCAAGCACATACGCCCTCTGCCCCGGCCTATACCGTTTTCACCCATGGCCTGCAAAGCAATAACCAGGTACGGAAAATGGTCTAGGGCTGGGCCAATCAAAACCAGACCAAACTGAAAAGGTTCTTCCGGTGTATACATTGTCTTTTCGGTAAGGGGCGGCTCTATTACATAAGGCCGAGCCACCGCCCGATTACCGCGGGATGTTTCAAAAGTGCTGCAGTAAAGGCATTGTTCGCCTAATAGGCAGGTGTTACAATCGGGCTGTTTAGTTGCGCACATGATCTGCCGCAAAGCAGCCCCGAAAGCCCCTCGCAGGGTAGAGCCTTTGTACCGGGGCAAGTATAAAGTTTTCTCCGCCCGAAAGTTGATCTTGAAAACCCCCGCCCGCAACTGTTCTATTAACTTTGAAGCGCAAAAAAAGGGTTCCATAGGTTTCCGCCTTTCGTTTTGCTTGTATGCATTATTTCGACAAAATGATCTATTTTCCTTTGCCAAACAGAGTAAAATTTCAAACATGAACGAATAGAGTTGCCTGCAAAAGGGTTATCAGCAACAAGGCGGTTGGATGTACTAAACTTACTGAAGGAAAAGGCAACGTGAATAGAGAAATAGGAAAATAACAGAAGACTGCCGGGGAAAACTAATATCACAGCTTCGGCACGAAACGGTTTTGCGAAGGAAACCCCCGTTTTTGTGCAGATGCAGCCCATTCGCAAAATCCGGGCTATTGCTTCCCAGTTGGATAACAAAAAACCCCGTTAGTATCGGGGTTGAAGGCTCACCCAGTTACATCCGCACTGACCCGTTAGAGGGGACCGTCTGCTGCTACTGTCTTTTGACTGCAGAGTTAGCAAAACAAGAGTGCCCCGCTCTTTTGGTGCGGGGGGCTTTCGTTTTAGGTAGCTATGGGCAATTGTATTGGCCAATGGGGCTGGTGATAAATACCAAATCACACACTCTTCCTCCGGTTAAACTCTGACCGGTACACTCTCAAGACGGATCTAGCTAGCAGATCAGAGCACAAGTTTTAGGCCAGCCACTCGGCAGCCCAAACCCCACGTCCATTGCAGGAAAAAACCTCGTAAATATAGAAAAGGGTAGCGTACCGCAGGGAAAGCTAAGAATGCCATCCAATATTCATAAGTAAAACGATTTTGCGAAGGAAACCCCTGTTTTTGTGCAGATGCGGCCCATTCGCAAAGTCGGGGCATTTGCATTCTAAACCGATGCCAAACAAAGCCGGACGCATCGGGGTTTTTACCGCATCAG
>JAAYGE010000090.1 GCA_012727835.1 Bacillota bacterium | reverse complement strand
TGCCCGATCTCCTGCAGTTCGTAGCGGGAGCGGGTGGATGGCTGATCGAAGTTTAGCACCCGCCGTAGGTCAATGGGGGTAGCTACGAGTACGGCGTCACAGGGAACCCGCTTAATGGTTTCCTCTAAATCGCGGATCTGTTTCTCGCCATAGCCCATGGCTGGGAGCAACTCGGCCAAGTGGGGGAACTGGGCGAAGGTCTTAGCGATGGATTCAACCGCGTAAGGACGAGGATCAACCAGCTCTACCCCCAGCTTGCGGGCTGCTACCACGCCGGCCCCGAAGGACATACCGCCATGGGTGAGGGTGGGGCCATCTTCAATAATCAATACCTTCTTACCGCGGATGACTTCCGGATCCTCCACCGTTATCGGGGAAGCGGCTTCGATGATCATGGCATCGGGGTTAACGCGCATTACGTTTTCACGGACAGCCGCAATCCCCTCGGGGGATGCACTGTCTATCTTATTGATTACGATGACGTCGGCTAGTAAGACGTTGGTCTCGCTGGGATAATAGGCCAGCTCATCGCCGGGACGATGGGGGTCGACTAGGGTGATGTGTAAGTCGGGCTTATAGAAAGGCGTATCATTGTTGCCGCCATCCCAAATGATGACGTCGGCTTCCTTTTCCGCCTCGCGCAAGATAGCTTCATAGTCGACCCCAGCATAAACGACGATGCCGCGGTCAATATGAGGCTCGTACTCTTCCCGCTCTTCAATGGTGGTCTTGTGCAAATCAAGATCTTCATAAGAGGCAAAGCGCTGTACTGCCTGCGCTGCTAGGTCACCGTAGGGCATAGGATGGCGCACGGCAACAACCCGCAGACCTTTCGCCTTTAAGATATCGCATATTTTACGGGTAGTTTGGCTCTTACCAACGCCGGTCCGCGCAGCACAAACGGCCACCACCGGTTTATTCGATTCGAGCATGGTCTGTTCGGCACCAATCATAGTGAAGCTGGCGCCACAGGCGTTGACTAGGGCCGCCTTAGACATAACATACTCATAAGAAATATCGCTATAGGCCAGAACTACCTGATCAACCTTTAGCCGTTTTATGAGTTCGGGTAGTTCTTCCTCCGCGTAAATCGGAATGCCTTCCGGATATAATTTACCGGCCAAAGCTGCTGGATACACCCGTCCTTCGATATCCGGAATTTGGGTAGCCGTGAAAGCAACTACCTCGTAATCGGGATTATCGCGATAGAGAACGTTGAAATTGTGAAAATCTCGACCTGCTGCACCCATAATTAAGATTCTTTGTGCCATTAGTTTTCCCTCCTGGTTTCTAAATTCGGCGATTCGGCTACCTTGGCAATCTGTCAAATAGTAGCCACCTGTCAGTCGGGTATCTACGTAGCACTAACAACCCTAATCGACCCGGCATCCCCCCTTTCGGTTATTTGCGCTTCTTGTTAATGGGTAAAGCGCGTCCCCGTATTACCAGCTAATGCTTGGGTCGCCGTCTGCAGCGAGGTAATGATAGCCATCTCGCCACCAGAGGCCAGGAAATTGCAGGCCGCCGCTACCTTAGGCCCCATACTTCCCGCCTGAAAATGCCCTGCTGCTTGATAAGCCTCAACCTCAGCCAGGGTCACATCATGCAGCCAACGTTGGGTCGGCAGCCCCCAATCGAGGGCAACGGCTTCCACATCGGTTAGAATAAGCAACACATCGGCTTCCACGTCATTGGCCAAGCGTTGCCCCGCCAGATCCTTGTCAATCACTGCCTCCACCCCTTGGAGCCCTGCAGGGGTCTCCACCACCGGAATACCTCCGCCACCGGCGGCTATCACGATAGCGCCGCTATCAATGAGGCTGATAATTGCCTCCCGCTCCCAGATGCGTAAAGGAACGGGGGAAGGAACGATACGCCGCCAACCACCTCTGGCCCGGTCTTCCTGCATAGCCAGCCCCTTGGCCATCAGCCTCTGGGCTTCTTCCGCCGGGTAGAAGGGACCAATCGGTTTGGTGGGCTTTGAAAAAGCAGGATCGTTGGCATCCACAACCACTTGGGTGACAATGGTAACCACCGGCTTGTTAACACCCTGCTCACGCAACGCGTTAACTAACGATTGCTGCAGTAAGTAGCCAATAAAACCTTGACTCTCGGCGCCGCAGATATCGAGGGGCATGGCTGGCACCGCCGGGCTGGCGGCCGCATTTTGCAGGAGGATATTCCCTACCTGCGGCCCGTTGCCGTGGGTGAGCACCACCTGATGCCCAGCAAGAACTAGCTGGGCTATTTGCTCGGCAGCTAGCCGCACATTGGCCAGCTGTTCCTCCGCCGTGCCCTTTTGCCCCGCTTGCAGAATGGCATTTCCACCTAAAGCTACTACAATCTTTTTCACTCTGTTGGCCTCTCTTCGTGCAAGAATACGCCAGCTCCTAAGGAAGATCGCCCTCGGGCGCCTGAATGGTGGGGAAACTACGGCCACAGCCAACACATTTTCCCCGCACCAGGTTGGGAGTAACGGTAGATACCAGTCCCCGTTGGATGATAACCCGACTACACTGGGGACAGAGGGTAGACTCCAGCAACCCCACGTTACCCAGATAGACAAAGTTAAGATGTTCCCTTGCCAAACTAGCTAAACGCTGCAAGGTAGTTAATGGAGTTGGCGCCATTTTTAACTTATAGCTGGGGAAATAGCGTGTCAAGTGCAAAGGGGTGTCGGGTGACAGGCCCGCTACCCAACGGATGAACCGTTCAAAGTCCTTCTGCTCATCGTTGATACCGGGGACTACCAAATAGGTTAGCTCCACATGGCTTTGTTCTAGGGCCAATTCCACATTCCGCAAAACAGGTGCTAGGCTGGCTCCACACAACTGGCGATAGGCCTCCTCGGTAAAGGCCTTCACGTCAATATTGAGGGCGTCCAAGTAGGCCAGTAGCTCCCGCCAAGGTTCGGTTTGCAGATAACCATTGGTAACTAAGACGGTTTTTAACCCCTGTTGCTGGGCCAGCTTGGCTGTGTCCAGCACAAATTCAAAACCGACGGTCGGCTCGTTATAGGT
>JAAYGE010000089.1 GCA_012727835.1 Bacillota bacterium | reverse complement strand
GTTGATTTTAGTAAAGGAGCGTTGGATAGATTTGGTGAATAGTATAACTAGAAATGGGGGTGTAAGTGATGAGTAGGGGGCGGCGTGTCGGGATCGTTATTTTGTCATGTTTGTTGATACTGGGCAGCTTAACAGCTTGTGCTGAGAAGCTGACGGTAGTAGAAGTGATACCACCGGCCGGATTGATGGTGGAGAAAGGCACTCGGTCTAGTTCCCTTGAGTTGCCTGCTGAGTTGGAGGTTAAACTGAGTGATGGGCAAGGGGAGAGGCGGAAAGTGACTTGGGACACATCTCTGTTGCCAGAAAGACTAGACGCCAGCGTAAAGGTAAAGGGGCAGATAGAAGATGGGGTGGAGGCTGAGATTTCCATTCAGGTTGTAGAACGTTCCCAGTTACTGCAAATTGGTGAGGAAGAGGCTGCCAGTGAGCAGGCGCTTGCTGCTATGGAAGAGGTGCTCAGTAGACTGCCGAACCTGGCCTTTGCGCCCACCTGGTCGCGACAGAGGCATGCAGTGGCCCTTGTTCTCGACTATGAAATACTGTACCTGTGGCGAGTGGGTGAAGCCCGGTGTATAGAGATTGGCCCCATCGGCACCATCGCCACTGAAGCAGAGTGGTCCTACGACGATCGCTATTTCTGGGTAGATACAGGGACCAGCCCGGCAAGGGGTTGTGTTATTGTGGATGCGGAGAAGGGGCAAGTGGTAGAAACCCTAGATATTGAAGGAACTGGCAAATGGGCACCGGATCGTAATGTTCTCTTGGTGGGTCTATTTAATAAAGAGATCATTCTTCCGTGGCGCGCGCCCGAATATCCTATCGATCTGGCCCTTTACGACGTGGAAAACCGACAGGTAGAGATTATCATGGCTGCCACCAGCGAGTACGAGTTTTGGGCCAAAGCCTGGGATGGGCCCAACGGAATTGTTTATGAAAAGCATTACTTCGAGGTTCGACGAGTAGAAGAGGGACGGATTTATATAATAGAAGATTAGGATTTCTCGGCCAGAAATGAGATAATCTATTGGCTGCTTAATGGAGGTTTAATGGTGGAATTACTCAACTTGTTGTCGTATCCGCCCACTGCTCGGATCAGTACGGGGCTGGTGGCCTGGTGTGAAGGTCAACTGGTGTGGGCCTTGGGCAACGAAAAGTACTGGAGCACTAAGGAAGGGACACTGGTTATCCCTGTCATTGGCATAGGCGGTGGCATGGAGCAGGGGGAACGTTTGCCCGAGGCGGTAATGCGGGAAGCGCGGGAGGAAGCTGCCGTTGACATTCGCATTAGGCCTGCCCGTTCCACCCTGTTGCTGACGGATGAGCGGTTGGAAGTGACAGATCTTGTAGCCCAGCTTCCCGAGGAACCGGCTCCCCTAATGGTTTGGCAAAGTAAGATATCTCTACGAGATGATCGAGGCAATCCCTATCAGCGGGACTACGTGAATGCCGTTTATGAGGCGGAGCTATTGGGACAACCGCGCCCGGCGGGGGAAATTCCGGGCCTGTTGCTTATGTCGGTAGCTGCCCTTTTACAGCTATTACAAGCGCCGTTAGGCCTAGATGCCTTACAAAAGCAAGGCGTCAACTACATTGGCAGACCTCTACCGGATATGACACGGTTTAGGCTGCAAGGCTCCGCCTTGTTTGTAGCGAAACTCTGGCACCAATTGACAGGATTGCGTTCTTAGGCGGCAGCAGTTCATTCGTCGGTATTGGCTAACGCTACTATGCAATAAGGCGTGTGACAGTTCCAGGGAAGGCTGTCGGCCATACGCTATGCGCGTTGGGGCCGGCAGCTATTTTTGTGCTGGTTATGAAGTGGATGCAGTCGAAGACGCCGGAGGCGCACTCGTTTTTGCCTTGCTTCTGATTCGGCGCAAGCGATGTTCCAGAGCAGCGGCCTTTGCCGACCCGGTTTGCCAGGCGATGGCCAGGGCGCGGCGGGTGACTCGTTCCGCCGCCGGCAGGTCTTTGGCTCGGTGCTCGTAATTTTTAGCCAGTTCCTCATGGGCATCTAGATCGTCATAGGCTAGACGGAGGATTTCTTCCCAGAGGGCACAGGCCTTTTTGTAATTTCTCAGGCGTTTATGGATGAAGGCCGAGTTGCGCAGCAGGCGCAGGTACTGAGTGCGGTTGTGGCAGAGCTGCCGGGCGGTTTCCAGGTAAAGCAGCCCCTGGGTATAGTTGCCTTGTCTTAACGCTTTGTTGGCCAGGGCTTCCGCCTCCCAGGGGCAGCTGCATTCTCCGGGCTCCAATTGCAGTGTCCGTTGGATGCGGTATAGCAGGGTGGCCATGGAGATAATATCGACCGTATTATGCTCCACAATATCTTGCAGCAGCCGTCCTTCTCCCGTATGTAAGAATTCAAAGTAGCGCCCAGGAATTTCAGCACCGGGGATATCACTGACGCGCCGTACCCCTAAAATATTGGTTTCCAGGCTGCTTAGGCTGCAACTCTTTAATTTTTGGCGCCATATTCTCCTGGATAAGTGTAGCAGATCCAGCTGGGCCTTGCCCGCGCATCCCTGCAAACCCAGACGGGCCAAAGTGAAGCGGGTCTGTAATAGAGGTATATCAAAGGTCTTTCCATTGAAGGAGATGATCGTGTCTCTATCCTGCAGTTCTTGATCCAGTAGGTAGAGCACCGCCAGCTCTTCGTTGTAATCGCGCATTAGCAGCTGCTTCACTAGGAAATGGGTGGTGGTAAAACTCCCTAAACCGATAAGAAAGGCGTAGGTGCCGGTGCCGCCGGCCAGGCCCGTTGTTTCTGTGTCTAAGAAGAGGACCTTTCTTATCTCTAATGCTTGGAGCTGGTCCAGGCCCCCATAGTTGATATCTAAGACTTCCCGCAAGAGCCGGTGGCCGTGCCTCTCCTCTAGGGGAATGGCCTATTCTATCACATAACAGGCTCCAAAGGGAGTGACTACTTCTTTCCCGTGCAAAAAGGGGTCCAAATCCACCGCCGGTTTAGCCGTTGGGCTAGATGCACTATTTGCCGGTGGTATAAGTTGCCGCAACTTGTTGGCTAGACTCAACCTGCAATACCCCCTTTAGTAACCGAGAGGCATAAGTCTTGCCCTCTAAACCCACTTCTTCTAGCGGACCTACACAAGAGGGGCAGCCAGAGGGGCAGGGGCAGCGCTCGATGATGCTCAGTGCCCGCTGAATTAGGCGCTGGTGGGCCTCAAAAAGTTGCTCGCTAAAGCCCACTCCTCCCGGATATTTTTCATAAATGTAGATGGTAGGAGCACCGGTAAAGGGGGAGCGGATTTGGGCAGTTACCCCTAGGTCGCTGGGTTCACACATCAACTCTAAAGAGGCAATGTTTCCAAGCAGATTAGCCACTCCCAGCAGAGCACTCTGTAGCTCATCGCGGGAGGCGTTGAGCATTGCGGCTTCCGGAATGCTAAACCAGTAAGCGGTCGTATGCATCTCCTGTTCCGGCACCGCAATTTGCCCCCAGCCGATATTCTCGTGGGTATAAAACTTAATCTTTTTATACATATGGGTTTTGGCTACCACCATCACCTCACCCCAGTTACGCCGGCAACTGGGGGATTTCTCTTCGGCGAACACGTCTAATACTTTTAGGTCCACATCTAAGTTGGCGTCGGTGTAGTAATCTACATTAACCTGGCTGGCATAGGCCTTTTGCCGTTCCCAGTCCAGCTTGTCAATATGGTATTGCTTGCTTTCATGTATATAAATAGCGCCCTCATGGACCAGCATGGCTGCGCTGAAACGATCCACCTCACCGATTACCCGGGTTTGCCCACCGGTGGTGTCGATGATGGCGAAATTCTCCGTAGAGGCGCTGCGCAGAGAAATGTCAGCCGCTGGATAACTATCACTCATCCAGTACCAGCGATCCTCCACCCGGCGTAGGATCATCTGTTCCGCTAGATAATCCAATATCTCTGACGGCTCTACGTCGCCAAATCGTTCTCCTGCTGCAAATGGCAGTTCAAAGGCCGCACACTTAAGGTGGGATACTAGGATATAGAGGTTGTTAGGATTAATGCGCGCATATTCGGCACCCCGACCTAAGAAGTATTCGGGATTTTGGACCATGAACTGATTCAGGGGGCTGGAGTTGGCCACCAGAATTGCTAATGAGGGAGCATTGCTACGGCCCGCCCGCCCAAATTGCTGCCAGGTGCTGGCTATAGTTCCCGGATAGCCGGTCAAAACGGCGGCCTGTAGGCTGCCGATATCGATGCCCAATTCCAGGGCATTGGTGCTGACGCCTCCTAAGACTTTGCCGTCCCGCAGGTCCTTCTCGATTTGCCGCCTTTGCTTGGGTAGATAACCTCCCCGGTAAGCCCGGATGAACTCGGGTTTGCCCAATCGGTGGAAGGCTTGGCGTAGGTAGGTAACCAATACTTCCGTATCCAAGCGGCTGCGGGCAAAAACGATAGTCGGAATCTGGGCCTTGATAAGTCCGCGGGCCAATGCTTCTGCTTCCAAAAGGGCGCTGCGACGAATGCCCAGGGGTTGGTTAACTACCGGTGGATTATAGAAAATGATTTCTTTGGGGCCACTAGGGGCACCGTTTTGGTCAATGACGGTGACGGGGCGGCCTAGTAGAGCTGTACCATGTTCTCCCGGGTTAGCGATAGTAGCGGAGGTGCAGATGTATTGGGGGTTGGCACCATAAAACTGGCAAATGCGCTGCAGGCGGCGCAGCACGTTGGCCACATGGGAACCGAAAACACCCCGATAGATATGTAACTCGTCGATCACCACATACTTTAGGTTTTCAAATAGTCGCATCCATTTGGTGTGGTGGGGTAAGATGCCCGAGTGGAGCATGTCCGGGTTGGTTACAACAATGCTCCCTGCTGACCGTACCGCAATGCGGGCCTCTCCCGGCGTATCGCCGTCATAAGTGTAGGTTTTTATCTTACCGTCCAGCTGGTCACTCCAGACCATCAACTCTGCCACCTGATCTTGAGCTAAAGCCTTGGTGGGAAAGAGGTAGAGGGCCCGCGCCGTTTCATCCTCTAATAGAGCCCTTATTACCGGCAAGTTATAGCAAAGGGTTTTGCCCGAGGCGGTGGGGGTAACCACCACTATATCTTCGCCTCTTTCCACAGCGGCGAGAGCCGCCGCCTGATGGCTGTAGAGCTTTGAAATACCCTGCTCCCGTAATAGCTCGGCCAGCTCCGTCGGCACAAAATCGGGAATTGGTTCGTAAACTCCGGCCTGAGCCGGTATGCTATGGACAAAGGTTATGTTATTCCGGAAACGCGGATTAGCCTCCAGGTTTTTCAGAACGTTTTCCAGACTCATTCGTTAACACCCACCCTTCTCTTTCCATCTTAACCGAACGTAGGTTTGAGATCAATGAGATAGAAATGTAAGAGGGGACTGTCGGAAAAGGGCCTCTAGCTGCAGGGCCAACGCCCCGCAAACGGCAAGAGTCGAGGGGCTCTGCTAGAGCACTGGTTAGCGCCAACTGTGCTTACGCCACCCCTCGGCTCTTGCAACGAGGTGAGTAAGGCCGTCGGTTATACGCACAGCGCGTTGGGTCCACTGATCAAAGGAGCGAAGGAGCCAAGGATAAGCAGCGACAACAGGCCGAGCTGCCCAAGGCCCTACTTAAATAGTAGTTTGCTTTGAGCCCACTTGACAGTCCACTAGACCAACCAGTGTGAGTGCCGTCGCTGCCTTTGGCGAACTTAGTGTATTGCGCAAGCAATACACTTCAGTAATGCGTGCGGCAGCAACATCGGCAGATGTTGCGAGAGCACATCAAGCTCATTCCGACAGAGTGTTGGGCACAGGCGCTCTAGTATGACCACGGCCTACAAACACAGCGGGGCTGATTGCTTTTGCAACAGCCCCCTCATGCACTGTTTCTATAAGTTGTACCTATAATAAGCGACTCAGTATTATATTATCTACGTCTAAACTACCGTTGCTTACCGACGGTTTGGTGATGCGTATTCTAGCAGCAGCAACGCCTGATGGCGCCTTATCAGTTATACCTACATAGACTTGCCAAACAGAACCTATCTGAAATTGAGAGGTCGGTCTAAGCACCATGTTCAACCCCAAGCCGATTTCTCTACCCTGTCTATCCAGCCAGATGACCTCGATCAGCCCATTGGTATCGGCCGTGCCCACATCGGTGAAACCGGCCCGAAGTGCGCAGCTAAATATAAAGCAATTTCCATCCCCATTGGCCAGCGGCACCTCTTGCCAGAGCGCACCACCCTCGTTATCAAAATGGGCTATCCAGTTTCCCTCGTAAGCCGAGGGACTGTTTAAAACCGTCACCTGATCTTCATTCCAGCCGTTAAGCCCATCTTCAAAGTTGGGATTTTGCACCAGATTGCTGGTTCCGGCCCTGACGAAGATAACTTGGTCGATCCGAAGGCCCGATTCTGATGGGCTGGTTTCGAAGGTTACGCGAGCGGTGGTGGCTCCTCTAGGAGCGCGCTCGGTCAGGGTCAGGTAGGTTAAGAATGCATTCTGGCTACCTAGCGTATTTGGTGGAATTGTCAAATCGAGCCCCGGCGTGCCGATTGCTGATCCTGATGAATCAAACCATTGCACTGTCACCCGGACGGTGACATTGTCTTCACACTTCAGCGCAAAGGAAAGTAGGTAGGGTGACCGCTGGGGTTGCTTGGTCAGCGGGATATCCTGAGAGAGAAGGCCGCCTTCCGTGGAAAAGGCACTGGCAGCGCCTATCAGGTGCAACTCATAGTCGGTGCTGAAGTTATCTGCGGACCAGTATGACAAATCGGCCTCAAAACTGTGGTTCTGTACCAGGTTGAGTGTTCGGACCGGGGTCAGTATTACCTGGTCGATTTGCAGGAGCGAGTTGTTTTGTCCTTCTGCCTTGCTGAACAATAGGCGGGCATAGGCGGCATCTCTGGGTGGAATCTCGGTGACTGCTAGGAAGGTGTGCCGAGTGCTGAAGCTACCGCCAAGGGTTCCTTCTCCGATGAATAGACGGCGACCTTGCCCAATGGTGTTACGACGGGCATCTAGCCATAACACCTCTACCGTAGTGTTAGGTGAAATTTCTAGGAGGGAGCCGAAGAGGTTGAAGCTGAGAAGCAATGGCAAAGGAGCTACTCCTGCTAGCGAAACATCCTGCCACAAGCTGGCCGGACCTTCACCCATCTGCACCACATGAACGCCCTCGTAGGCTCCTGATTCAATCATAATGTCACCGCTTTTCTCCCAACTGGCAAAACCGACTTCAAAACTGGGGTTCTGCATCAGATTGAAGCATTTCGGCCTTGGGCGCTTACTTCGCCTTCTAGGCATGTCTGTCCCCCTTTCCCTAGTGGATGGGAAAACACGATCCCTCAGACATCATATGAGAATCGCCGTCCAAGGGTGAAAGTATAGGTTTGTTGAGTGCGAGGAGGGGGAGAATTGAAAATCGAAGGCCGGGAAGCTGAGTGGTGCTTCCCGGCCGTTTGCGGCTATAGGTTGTTATCCTCGTGCAGTTGACCTACGCAGGCCCCTAAAGGTTTCACCCAGTGTTTCGTGTTGAACCTGGGTCACATCAAACTTAAACAATCTAAAGATTAACTCTACAATTGGGCCGGTCAGAAAGGCGGATATAACGGTGCCAACGCCAACCATTCCACCCAACCACCAACCAGCGAGGAGGGCAGCCAGCTCAATGGCACCCCGGCATACACCCACCGGCAACCCGGTCCTACGGGTGACTGCCACCATCAAGCTATCCCGGGGGCCGGCACCGAAGCCGGAACCAATGTAGTAATAGGAGGCTAGGGCGATGATGATTAGGCCGGCGACCAACATACTAATGCCCTGCAAAAGGTTACCAGCTACAGGTAGTACCTGGGAGGCAAGAATTATGTCTAGTAGCATACCGATAAGCAGCATATTTCCCAGGCTGCCTAGCCCCACCTTTTCCTTTAGTAATACCGTGAGAATGATAATTACCAGGCCCACGGAAATGGAGGCCGTTCCTATACTTATGCCTAGAGTGTTAGCGAGTCCCGCATTTAAAACATCCCAAGGAGCATAGCCGATTTGAGCGTTTAACGTAATAGCAATCCCTAGTGCAAAAAGGAAGAGTCCCCATAGCAGACGTATTAGACGTACAAGGAAATCTTTCACAGTTATCAACCCTTCTAAGC
>JAAYGE010000007.1 GCA_012727835.1 Bacillota bacterium | reverse complement strand
CCACCGATATTTGTATCACTTATAACATGGGCAATACGCATTATTTCGCCTCTCCTAACTGCCGGGCTACAGCGGTGGCTAAAGCCACCAGCAACCAAAACACAAGCATTACCCGTAGGTCATACCAAGTGTGATCGAAGATGCCATGCACCAAGTGCCCTGCTAAAGCCGCACCTAGGGGCACAGTCCATTTAGGTGCAGCTTGCCAGTTTCTCATGGCTAGGCGCCAGAGAGCGATGCAGATCCAGAGGAAAAGGAGCAAGGAAATAACCCCACTCTCCACCGCCAACTGCAAAATTAAGCTATGGGCGTGCAAGGCGGGAACTACGCCGAATTGGTAAACCGGGTACACCCGGGCGAAGGGTACCAGACCCTGGCCGATTCCCAGCAGCCAGTTGGCGAAGAACATCTTGGCCGAACTGTCCCAGACATAGCGCCGTACCATGTTAGACGTATCTTCCAAATTGACGATGCTAGCCAGCCGTTGCCAAATCACCGGCGGTAGTACAAAGGGAGCCGCCAGCAGCAACACGGGCACCGCCCAAAACAGACGCGGTTCTTGACAGGCAACAATGATAAACAAGGCCGCTGCGAATGCCAACCAGCCACCCCGCGAGAAGGTAAGGATGAGCGACAAGCCTAGGAGCCCAGCTGCTAAGAAGCTAACCAGGCGTCGACGGCTTGATGATTCCTTAGCCAGAAACCAGCTTACGGGAAAAGGTAACCAGGCCACTAGGTAACCAGCCAACATGTTCGGGTTGTCAAAAGTGCCGACTACCCGGGTCGTCACCGCCGAGACGCGAATATCAACCCAGGAAAGATTGGTGGGCACTCCCCCTATATATTGCCAAATGGACAGGATCGCTACGAAGGATGCTCCCAACAAGCCCCAAGATACCACTTGGTCTATCGCTTGCTGTGTGCGTAGCGTATCCATCAACAGGATCAAAAAGAGATAAGCAGCCAGATAGTAGCGCCAGAAGCGCAAAGCAGCTAATGCATGGGCACTAGCTAAAGCAGCCGCCAAACCCACTAAACAAAAGAGCCCTCCCAAAGTACGCACCCAAGAGCCCCGCGGGAAGAAGGGCTCTTCCCGACAGAGACGGGCCCCGAAGGCTACTAGGATGATTATGGTCGTGCTTAAAATTGGCAACACGGGCAGCAGAAAAGCCACCCCGCCTACGCTAGCATTGGGCCGAGCCCAAACTAGGGCTAGAACCACCCCTAGACCTGCCCATTTTAGCAAAGTCATCCCCTGGGGCAGCATAAGGGCAGCTGCAAGCAGTAGACCAACTAGTACAACGTAGAGTAGCAGCCGACAGAGGGGAGGAGCATCGGGAGTATCTGCCAGCTCTTTCTTCCCGACAGTTTCCCCATCTCTCTGTCCCAAGAAACGGCGAAGAAAGCTGCCATGCCAAACCCAAGCCAGGTCGGAGGCCAGCCATTCGGGCCAACGACCTAAGAAATAGCTGGTCGATAGCCAGCTCTGTAAACGGCGGGCTAGCCGCTGTCGACCACTGGCTAGACCTTGCCAAAACCGCTGCACCCCACTAGCTAGAAACTGGGGCGCCGAGTCGTCCCAGGGCTGAGCTAAGAACCGACCTAACCAGCAGCCGTGCCAAGCAGCCACCAACCCCAAGGCCAGCCCCTCCAATATATGCACTAACCACGAGCCCGACCACCACTGCTGGATAGTCTTGAGCATAGTCTCTATTTCTCCTCATTAAGAGCTGTCAAATAGGCATCAAAGGAAAACTGAGGTCCTACTAGGGTAATGCGCTCACCTACACGCACACCGAGGGGGCCTAGCTGGTAGAAATTTTCCGTGACCGTCCCCTGGTTGCTGAGCACCATGCGCCCCTCCACATGACGCAGGGAATCAACCCACTGGCCCTCCCCATTGGCACCAACAGCCGCAACGGGTAGCGGTTTGACTTCCAGCTCTTGTATTTCCCCAAGATATACTCCAGTGCGTTTATCGGCGACCTTTTGCCCAATAGCTATAACATCGGCCACCGGCTTAAGTACCTCAGCCCGAAACTCAATGCTTACCTTGTCTTGAGGAGGGGCAACTTTTTCTGGGATGTTCAATTTGACATATGCTACCCGACCAATTATCAGGAGCAATGTCAATACCACTATTAGATCAAAAATGTTTATCTTGCCAAATAACCGTCCTTGTTTATCAATCATAACCCTCTCTCCCTTCTCGCAAACAAATCGGGTAAGGCCTTTGCATACACAGCCAGCACTTCGCGAGCCTTTTCGTCCATCGAGTAGTGCTTCTGCACCGTCTCCTGTGCCAGCCGAGCAGCTTCCTTCGCCCTGTCCGGATCAGACAAGACACCGCGCAAAATCTTTGCTAATGTCTGCGGATCGGTAGACAGTTGTGCGCCTCGACCACTAAAGTTGTGTTCCCTAGCTAAAGGCAACGTCTCTGCCTCCAATAATCCGTAAGTGCCATATTCACCGGCAATGATGACTGGCCGTCCACAGGCCATAGCTTCTAAGGCTACACGCCCAACGCCCACCGCTATACCCGCCTCTGCTAACAAATCAGGAATATCTGCCCTTGCGCCTAGTACTTGGCAGTAATCGCCTGACCAGCGCGCATTCAGT
>JAAYGE010000088.1 GCA_012727835.1 Bacillota bacterium | reverse complement strand
CGGATCTGGTGAAGCATGCGGTGTTGTTAATTCCCTACGAATAATTCAGTAGTACGGGGCAGCGGGAGAGTGTGCTATTAAGTACGGCCGATAGTCTTTCTAATATTCGGCGTCTATACCTAACGTTAAGAAGTTTTCTCTTAATCGGTTACTAGTGAGTATGTGATAAATTTCATGTATAATAGGACTGGTAAGGCAATGGATAGTGCTTTGTTGCCAATGTTGGCGAGGGGAGGTGAAAGCCGTGGCCTATAAGATTAGTGAGGATTGCATCGCTTGCGGTGCTTGCCAGCCCGAATGCCCAGTAGATGCAATTTCTGAAGGTGATATTTACGTTATTGACCCGGACAAATGCATCGATTGTGGAGCTTGTGCAGCCGTTTGCCCAGTAGACGCTCCTAACCCTGCATAAAAATCGATCGTTAAGAGAGCCCAACGGAAGGTTGGGCTCTTTTCTTTTGCCTAGCGGTTGCAAAGGAAATGCCTTTAATTTATTAAAATACATATTGACATTTGTAAGGGTAGAGTAGTATATTGAGATTGGAGGTGGTTGTGGTGTCGGATGAGAAGATGCTAGTGCTGCGCATGCTGGAAGCGGGCAAAATTACGGTGGACGAAGCCGTCGGATTGTTGGAGGCCATAGGGCAGGGCGATGGAGCGGATAAGAGGGCTTTGACTACAACCTCGGCGGAGCAGTCACTACGTCAGGCAGTGTGGGAAGAGGAGCGTAGGGCGCGACAAGCGGTGCGAGCCGAAGTGGCCCGAGCCCGTCAACTGGCTTGTGAAGCCCAGGAGGAGGTAAAGGCGGAGGCCCAACGGCTGAAGAATGATGCCCAGTGCCTGAGGCCGGAAAAGGCTTGGCGTGCCTTAGGTGGGTTGCTGGGCGGAGGAAAGGAATTCTCCTTTAAGCGGGAACTAAGGGGTGAATTTGGTGTCGATAACCCTTATATAGATTTGCACAATACCAATGGACGCATTGAGTTGGGGTTGAGTAAGAACGGACTGTGGCAGTTAAGCTTGCATACGCGAGTGCGGGCCGATGACGAAAGAAATGCGCAAAGGATCGCCGACCGACTAATTCAGGTGAAGAGCGATGAAAACTCTTTGTCAGTCCAAGCGCGGCGCCTATTTGGCCAAAATGCTAGCATCAACATCGAATTACTGTTACCTCAGCGAGAATACGAAGAATTGAGCATTGCCACCACCAACGGCAGCATCCGCTTGGAAGAGTTGACAGCTACCCGCATGAGCTTAAAAACGGTCAATGGCAAGGTCACAGCGGAAAAATTAAAGGCTAATGAGCTACAGGCTAGCTCGGTTAATGGCTCGGTGATTTTAGACGGTGCTATTGAGCGGGGGCGAGCTCAGGCAGCCAACGGACGTATTACCATCCGCATTAGCGAAGAAATGAATAGCCAGCTGGATGTAAAGTCGGTGAACGGTGCAATTAAAGTGGAGTTGCCGGAAGGGGATAACATCGGTTATTGCATTGAAGCCGAGTCCACCGCCGGCAGCATTAAACATGACCTGCCCGGTTTAATGGTGAGTGAAGAGCAGAAGCGGCCGGGGCAGCGTAAGCTGGTGGCCCAATCGCAGGCATTTGCTGAAAAGCAATGGCAGCAAAGGGTGCGAGCCCGCACGGTCAGTGGCTCGATAAAAATTAATACTTAGTTGGGGAGGTAAAGATTGATGTCGGAGGAGCGGGTGCAAGTTCTTAAGCTGTTAGAGCAGGGGCGCATCACCTATGAGGAGGCCTTGGCTCTGTTGCAAGCCTTAGGGGATGGAGGGCCTGCAGGCAAGCGGGTCGATCCGGTGGATCGGTTCAAGAGTGAAGAAAGGTCATCTCTACTGGCTGAATTGGGGCAGGAGCTAAGGGAAATGGGCGAGGAGGTTGCTAGCGAGATACGGGAGGCAGTAGAGGAAATCCGCGAGGAATTGGAAAATGGCAAAGAGATATCCGTTTGGTTGCAAGGGTTGTTAGGTGGTAACCCGGATGAACATTACAGTTGGCAGGAGACGCGTGTCGTACCTATTGACGGGGAGATAAAGGAACTTAACCTATACATCAGTAACAAGAACGGAAATTTCCGATTACTAGCCACTAATGAGGAGCAATTGACAGCTCGGCTATCTTTACGGGTGCAAGCTGACAGCGAAGAGGAGGCCAGGCAGTTGGTTACCTCCCATTTACATGAGCATCAAGAAGAGACTGATGACCAACTGGAGCTGTCCTGGCGGGTGGGGGAACAGATTCGCGGCTCCATTTCCTTCGAGATATTAATCCCCCGGCGGCTATTAGCTCATCTCCGATTGGTTAGCAAGAATGGCTCCATATCGATAGAAGACTTGGAGATTGCCGGCCGGATAGAAACGAAGAATGGGTCGATAAAGGTGACAGGTAGGACCCATAATGATCTGGAACTGGAGACGAAAAACGGTAGCATAGCCGTAACAGCAGCAGTAGGGACGCTTACGGCAACGACTAAGAACGGTACCCTCCATGCTACGTTAGAGCCGATATGCACGGGCACGCTCAGTCTTACCACAACCAATGGCGCGGTGCATGCACAGCTGGCTGGTGGCGATACCAGAGCTTATGAGTTGGATTTACAGACCCGTAATGGCCGGGCGAGCGCCGATCTGCCTGGTTTCCAGCCAGAGCTGAGGGAGAAAAACCGTGTTAGCGGCGTTACAGATAATTGGGAGCAAGCGGCTATTAGGACCAAGGTAGTGGCGTCAAGCAAGAACGGAAATATTAGCATCAACTCGCATTAAGGAAGAAGGGGTTGTTGGCAAAAATCAGTTTTTGCCAACAACCCCGTAATGTTTTGATCCGTGATCATCCTAGAGTGCTTATGCCTAGTCTCTGGTTTAGTTTAGTGTTTCTTGAGAGTAAAGGCGGCGCGGCTTTCGCCCACCACATCCCGTCGGTGGTTATAGGTGGTCGGGTTGTGGAATTTCTGCAGATTTTCTAAGTCGGCTTCGCTTAGGAAGCCCATTTGTCTCAAGGTATCGATAACGGCGGGGCCAGTGGCGCGGCCGTTTCCATCCTCTATTTTGACGGCTATACCTATGCCTTGCTCCAGTAGGGCTGCGCAATAGATGCCTTCAGCGCCGCTCTTGGCAATGAGGCGGCCGTTGAGGTGGGTCATCAGGCCGGTGCAAAGGCGATTGGTGCCGGCCACCAGTAGGGGGCAGGCGGTCATGGCTTGACTAATACGCCGAGCAGCATTGGCGTTGGCCGTATCCAAATTATCTGGGCGAGCCAGCTGGGCCCAGGCTAGGGCCATGTTATAGACCGGTAGGCCAAAAACAGGTACGCCACAGCCATCTACGCCGATGACGATGTCGTCTGTTTCCATGCCGGCGAAGGTGGCCATCGTCTGCCGCATGGTCTGCTGGACAGGATGTTCGAGATTCAGGTAATTGGACACGTCCCACCCCATATGTTGGGCCAAAGCCAGCATACCCGAGTGCTTACCGGAACAATTGCAGTGTACTTCGCTGGGCTCTTGCCCGCTTCTTATCAATTCATTAGCTGCCTCTTTGTTAAATGGCAGGTGACTACCACATTGGAGGGCCGACTGGGGAAGGCCGATTTTTTCTAAGATGCCGAGTACCGTCTCCACATGGATGGGTTCGGCATTATGGGACGCGCAGAACACTGCCAGCTCTTGATCAGTAAATTGATAGTGGTCGGCGGCGCCACTGGTTACAATGGGAATGGCCTGAATGGGCTTGGAGGCGGAACGAATAAAGGTTACCTTTTCCCGCGGATTACCTACCGAATATAGTAGGCGCCCGGTATAATCAACAACAGCCAAATCTCCATGATGAATGCTTTCAACCAAATTACCGCGTATGACTTCCACTAGTTTTTCGGACATTATTAAGGTCCCCTTTCTTGCGATCTCTCTCTAGTGATTATATACATAATCCAGGCTATTCGTCAGCACCATTTGACAGTGATGCAATTTTGGCGTTAGTATATACCCATCTTGCCGATGTAGTGCAGCTGAGAAAAGGTGCATATGAATTAGGTATAGGTCCCTACCATTTGGGCAAAAATGGTGCTGAGGTGCCAGTTTGACTTAGTGGATTTGTTAAACTATAATGTGCTGGCAGAAGCAAGAAGGGAGGATCCTGTAATGTTAGGATCGAAAAAGCTCCTGCGCTTTGCCCTCTTGGCCCTTGTAGGCTGTATATTAGCTTTGGCAGCCGATCACATAGTCGATCGCATGCAACTAAATCAGCTGGCAGCCTGCAATATAGGCCAATTAACACCGAGCCAGACTTTAAATCGGCTTATGTTTGCCAAACGCGTCACAGTGATGGTGGATGGCAAAGAGAGGAGCGTATGGACAGGTGCTCGCACCGTCGGCGACGCGGTCAGTTTCGCTGGTGTGAAACTGGGCCCGTTGGACCGAATCGAGCCGGACCCGGCTACTCAGCTGGTGGACGATATGCGGATAAATGTAGTCCGCGTTACACAAGAACTTGTGCAAGAGGAGGAAATAGTACCTTACCGCACCGTCCGGGTGGCCTCCCGTTCTCTTAACCGGGGGGAAACCAGGGAAATACAAGCGGGCATTAACGGTAAAGTTATAAATACCTATCGAGTTATAAAGGAAAATGGGCGCGAGCAGGAGCGAACTCTAGTAGATTCGGTCACCGTAGTGGAGAAGCAAGACCGCATGATTGAAGAAGGCACAATTGCCACCATCTCGCGGGGCGGCAAGGTGCTACGCTATAGTAAGGTGCTCAATGTGGTAGCTACAGCCTATACGGCCGATATCAACCCGGCTACCGGCAAGCCCGATGATGCTTGGGGTGGCATGACCGCCTCGGGTAAACAGGCGGTACCCGGCTTGACCATTGCCGCCGACCCCAAGGTGCTGCCCATGGGGACTCGGGTTTATGTGGAGGGTACCGACTCGGTGGGCAAGAAATACTCGGGAATTTATCAGGTTATGGATGTGGGCGGTGCTATTAAAGGTAATAAGATAGATATATTCATGTCCACCTTCGCGGAGACAAAGAATTTTGGTCGCCGTAAGATGAAGGTATACGTACTAGAGTAGTCGTAAAAGGCTCCTTGCCACTGGCTGGCAAGGAGCCTTTTCTTATTTGCTAAGCTATTGGGAGACGGCATTGTTCAGATCTTCGATCAATTTGTCTACATCGCTGCCGTGGGCATTGGCTCCCTGTTCAATAGTTTCAAAACGGGCAGCAGCGCAACCAAGGCATCCTAATCCGTGACTAAAGAAGACAGGCACAGTTTCGGGATATTTTTCAACAACTTCTTGGATTCCCATCGTCTTGGTAATCTTCATTGGTAGACCTCCTCGTCTCAAACTACAAACAGTATACCACACCTGATGGCCACAAAATCATGCGTGCAAAATATCTAAAATCTCATCGATGGTGTCTTCGTGAAAATGGCCCCGATTATAGGCGATACGAACGTTACGCTTTTCTCCGCCGTCGGCTTGGGCTAGGATTTTGGCCACGGCCGCTGGCCGTTCTACCCAGCGTGCAATCTCTTCAAAGTTTTTATTGTAGAAGATGAAAGTAGGTATACGTTCCACGCCTAGTCGGTGGGCCAACTCTTGGTATTCCTCCCGACTAAAACAGCGAACTTCCAGACAGTCGGTTGCTTCCGCCATTTTTGCCAGCACAGGTAGGTTGATACGACAGTCACCGCACCAGTCTTCGCTGAAGGCAGCTACATAAATAGGGCAGGCCAGGCGGGCAAGGGCGCTCAGGTCTTCTCTCTCCAATTTCACCTGCTCATAGCTGGCTATAAAGCCATCCCTTCGGCTGTCGGTCATCTTGTTGAGGTAGGCTGAAAAAGTTATCCCCTTACTAAATTTCTCCCGATCCACTTCCTATTCACCTCACCGTATCAGAATACATACTCGGCAACTTTTTTGTCAATCACACGGCTTAGTAGCCGGCTTGCTTATCAACCACATTGATTAAGGGCTGATTAGCTTGATAACGGCGCAAATTTTCTACCAGAATATCGACCACATGGTCGTCATAGTCGGGCATGTGACCGGCCATATGAGGGGTAACGATTACCTGCGGCATATCCCATAAGGGGCTGGCCGGATCTAAGGGCTCCTGGTAAAAGACGTCCAGGCCGGCGCCGGCGATTACGCCCTTTTGTAACGCCTCAATCAGGGCCGGCTCATCGATTACTGGCCCACGGGCGATATTGATCAGGATAGCGCTGGGTTTACATAATTTCAGTTCACGGGCTCCGATCAGATGCCGGGTTTCGGGTGTTAGGGGGGTGGCCAGCACCAGGTAGTCGCAAAGCGGCAACAACTGGTGTAGCTTATCGTGGCTCCACACCTCATCGGCCCATTGATCGGGCTCCGGGTTGCGGCGGGTTGCCAATACCCGCATACCGAAGGCTTTAGCCCGCTGGCCTATAGCCTGCCCGATACTGCCATAGCCGATGATACCGAGGGTCCTGTTGGCCAGCAGCTGCGGGGTTACTCTAATCCACTGGTGTTCTTGCTGGGCCCGTTGCATAGCTGGAAGTTGGCGGGCCAGTGCTAACATCAATAGAAAAACGTGTTCAGCAATGGTGGTACCATGAATACCGCGGGCATTGATTAACTGCGCCGGGTGGGCTAATAGTTCCGGCCCTAGCAGACGGTCGACGCCGGCGGAGGATACCTGAATAAAAGCCAAGTTGGGGCACTGGGGCAACAGTTCGGGAAGATACCTGCTGCCCCAAATTACGTTGGCCGTAGGCATATGGGCGGCTATTTCCTCTTCATCGCGGGTAACAACAATTTCTGCCTGAGGCACCGCTTCTTTAATGGCATCAATATGGTGCTCGGAAGCCCGATGGGTGATAAGAATTTTCATCGACAGCCAAACTCCTTTCGTAAGCAGCTTACTGGAAACTAATGAGGCCGAGCTTTTCTAGGAAGCGGAAATAGTGAACAGAGAAGGTAAGATCGCTAACGCCCGTCTCCATCTTCACCTGATGGTCGATTTCGGCGATGGTGCGCTGCCCATCGGCCCAGTAGACCAGGTAGTTGGCGCAGCGGGCTGCTTTCGCATGTGTAGTTAGCAACTGTTCGTAAGCCTGCCGATCGGCTGCTGATAAATTTTCCAATTTGCCGCGCATGCTGACAGGACCGCGGAAGAGGCGGCGCGGCACCAGTTGGTAATCACTGTTATCTTCCTGGCCAGCTACAGCCGGAAGGGTAGCCACACCTAGTTCCTGCAGGTGGTGTTGCCATAGGGAAAGGGTAGTCTTCTGCAAGAAGTTGATTTCCGCCTCTAGCACATGGGCAAATTCGGCTTGTTCTGCCGGGGTCAAAAAGCGGTTGATGCTGGTCAGTTCCGCCTGTTTACGTTCTAACTTATATTGCACCTGTTGGCGGGTTGTTAATAGCTCGGCCTCCGATGGAGTGTTCAGTTGCTGTTCCACACTGGCATTGAGCAAGCGGTGGAGCTGGTCTAGGTAACGGCCTCGGCATTCGGAGAGTAGCCATTTGGCCTCGGTGAGCCCCATATTAGCCAGAAGATATACATAGGTGGCCGTCATGCAGCCGACGCGATAGAGCATGGCCGGATCCACTTTATCTAAAGTATCTTCACTGGTGTGATAGTATTTGTCGGGCCACTGGATAAGCATGGGGCAAGGTACGCCCACCGTGGGGTCCGAGAGAATATAGTGGTCACTGCCACCGGAGAAGGGGGCAATGGCGTGCTTAAAAAGGGCATAGGAGGAAGTACCGGCCAGATTCTCGCTTTCCGCTGCAATTGCTTCCAAAATTGCCGCCATCAGATCGCCCACAAAGGAGCCGGCCGCCTCCGGCGGATACTCGACTACCAACGGTCCCTTGCAAAGATCCTGGTTTTGGCCCACCATATCTAGATTCACGGCAGCTAGCATTTTGGGGATGCGGTCTTCATTGGTGGCCAAGTAGGCATAGGTGCCGGTCATCTCTGGAATTAATAAAATGCGGATAGATCGCCGCGGCTTAGGCAGCTCTCCGGCAGCGATCATGTGGTTCAAAGCCCGGGCTGCCTCTAGGGCTACGCCCACCCCGGAAGCGTTATCGATGGCCGAGGCCTTGGGGTGGCATAGATGGGCGGCGATAATAATCTCCTCATCGGTCTGGCCGGGTATGAGCGCGGAAACATTCTCGATCTGACCGCTATAGAAGGATGCCTGCACTAGGGCCCGGACCTGCGGGTATTTGGGTTTAGAGGGGTCCTGGGCATGTTCGGCTCTTAAGCGTAGGCAAAGTTGGCGTAGTTTATCACCGGCTTTGGGCGAAAGCACAAAACCAAAGCACTGCTTTTCATGCCCTGTCCACCAGAAGGAAGCGTATTGGAGGGCATCGGGAATATCGTAGCGATGGCGCACAGGTGTAAACTCGGTGAGGCGATCGCTGATGATACCGATGGCTCCCTTTTGCTCCACGGCCCAAGCCCGCACCTTATTAAAGTCACCATTGGTGAAGACAATGGCGCCGTTCAAGTCCAGGTCGGCGTAGGCTTCCGGGCCGTCACCCTGATCCAGCAATATCACATCGGCTACAACGCCTTCTTCAGGTGTGCTAATACTGCGCTGGATTAGTGAGAAGGCGTTATCGGCGAAGCAGGCCAGCCGTTCCTGTGTAGGGCTAATCAGATCCAGGGTGGCCTCTTCACAATGCCATTCCTCAAACATCTGCTGGGTCCAGTAGGTGGTTTTACCATCGGCCGGGTAGGAGAGGATTTCCGCCTCTATATTGTGCTTCTGAAAAACCTGCCGGCAGTACTCGGCCGCCTCTCGAAAACCGGGACTAGCTTGAATACGGTGATGCTGGATGATTTCCGCCACATGGGCAAAGGCTCGGTTACCGGAAAAATGTTGCTTGACTTTCGCTAATGTATTTAGCAAACTACTTCACCCTCTTTTTTGAATGAGATCATAATGTTTCTTTCGCGCCGGGTAGGACTATTCCTGCTTATGATGCAGGGATTGGAGACCAGCGGGTAGAAAGTTTATGTATCAATAAGCGGAGAGGCTGGGAAATTATGAATGCCATTATTACCGACAACTTATCGAAAACCTTTTACAGCCGCATAGGCCCCACCCAGGCGGTGAAAGATCTCTCCTTGATGATTAAGGCCAATAGTATTTATGGTCTCATCGGTCATAACGGAGCGGGGAAGACCACCACCTTTATGCTGCTCAATACCCTGCTGGAACCTACTAAAGGTTCGGGTTGGATATTGGGATTGGATCTACACAAGGATCAGAAACGTATTCGGCGGTTGACCGGTCTGCTCACCGAGAACCTGCGTCTCTACGATGAATTGACAGTGGAGGAGACTTTAAGGTTTTTCGCCGATCTCTATGGTGTAAATCGCAATATCAATGAGCTCTTAGAGCGTTTTGAGTTGTCCGAGTGGCGGAAACAGCAGGTGGAACGCCTTTCCACCGGCATGCGTAAGAAGGTGGCCATACTTTCGGCTTGTATCCACCATCCGCGGTTGCTCTTCTTAGATGAACCTTTTTCCGGTCTTGATCCTTTAGCTATGCAAAGCCTACGGGATTTTATCCATTACCTATTGGAATATAATGAAATGACGGTAATTATCGCCTCCCACAACTTGAAGGAACTGGCCGATCTGTGTCAAGAGATTGGCATTATGAAGGAAGGGCAAATGGTTGTTTCGGGCACATTAGAAATGATTAAACAGAAGTATGGTTTTTATGACCATATTAAGCTGTGGGTTGATCGCCAACCGATGGGCTTAGAGCACCTAATCACCACACCCGCCCCTGGCATCATATCGCTAGTAAATACCCCCCAAAATCTGCAGGCGGTGCTAAGCGCCTTGTCGGAACAGAATATCAGTGTATTGGACATGGAAAAGCAAGCGGCCGCATTAGAAGATGTGTATCAACGGGTGTATCAAGAAGAGGTGGCCCAATGAAGGGTTATGTGCTACTAAAAAAAGATATTCGCACCGTTTTACGCAATCGACGGGAAGTCCTATGGATGATATTGGTGCCGCTGATTCTACTGGCCGCAAATTTTTATCTGCAGGATCAGTCGTTAGAGGTGAAGGTGGCTCTAGTGGGGAACCCGGCCTATTTGCCCAGCCTAGAAGAGCGGGCCCGGGAAGCGGAAGCCAGCAATATTCGGCTGGTTATTTGGCCTTTGAGTGAAGCGGAGGCGGCTAAACGTTTGGAAGCCGGCAGAATTCATGCCTATTTGGTGCTGGAGCCCCAGCTAATCACCATGTATGCCAACTTAGCCGAGACGGAAGGGGCGGTGGCCCAGGCTATATTTACAGAAGTGGTACGCGATAGCAACCAAAGGTTGGCCACTGAAAATCTAGCCCAATTGGTTGACGACCCGGAAAAATTTCTGTTGCCTATTACATGGCGGGTGGTGGAGGCCAGCCAGCCGGTTAGTACCACCGGACAGCTTGTGTTTTCTTCCTTGTTTGTGATTATGGGCGTGATGACGGCTATGAGTTTGGGACAGCAAAGTATCAGTATGGAGCGGCATAAGAATACGTTGATATCTTTGCGTAAATCGCCGTTAACCGATGCCCAAATCGTTTGGGCCAAGGTGGGGGCGGGCCTATTTAGCACCTTATTGCCCCTAGTGTTTATCATCGCTTTGACGGCGGTAATTTTGCCGGCGGAATTTGTTACCGACCCCAATTTCTATCTGATTATTATCAGCATCTGTTTCAATTCGGTGGCCCTAGGCGTACTTATTGGCTCCTATGTGCGGGGAAGCAATGAGGGGAACGGCTTGCGGTTTCTGCTCACGTTACCGGCCATGTTTTTAGCCGCGGTGCCGGTGGTGTTACCCTTCTGGTTAGAGCGGATCAGCAGTATTGTTCCTACATTAATATCGGCGCAAATTGTGCGTGGCTATTTTTCAGCTGGCTATGAGCCCACCTTTGGCCCAATTGCCTATTTGTGGCTCACCGGTTACTTAAGTGTGCAGTTGGCAACCCGATACTTGGGACGGGAAGAATAAGGAAAGCTGGGATACGGATGGAGAAAAGGGAACTAGTGACCGCCGCTAGGGCGGTCATTTTTAGCAATGGCTCATATGCTAATTTAACGGGTATTGCCCGCCGCCTGCGGGCCGATGACTATATAGTTTGTGCCGACGGGGCCTTAAAGCACCTAGTCCGGTTGCAGATATGGCCCGATTTGCTGGTAGGGGATTTCGATTCCATCGACGGGGAGCTACTGGCGGCAGCCAAAGAGCAGGGTGTGGAGATGTTAACTTTTGAACGGGAGAAGGATTATACCGACACCGAGTTGGCTTGGCAGGCGATAAGGGAGCAGGGCTACCGACAGCTGTTAGTTGTGGGTGGCTGGGGGGATCGCCTGGACCATTCCTTGGCCAACCTGCTGCTCTTTGCCCCCTATGGACAGACGGGCTACCATATTTGCATGACCGACGGGACAACCGATGCCTATCTGGTAAGCGACAAACTGTCCCTGCGGCATTGCCAGGACCGGTTGGTATCAATTATTGCCCTGACACCGGTAGCTCGGGGAGTGACAGCCCGGGGATTGTACTGGCCCCTTAATGATGCCACCCTCAACTGGGGGCAAGCATTGGGTATCAGCAACATCCCTGTAGCGGAGGAGGTCACCATCGAGGTGCAGGAGGGGCTCTTGTTGGTTGTGGTTACCCCGGAGGATTAGGTTGGGAGGAGAGAAGGATGCTTAAATTAGATGTGGCTTTCGTTTTAGAGTTGGTGCCGGAAGACCTTACGGGTAGAACAACGGTGGTGATTGATGTTTTGCGGGCCACCAGCACCATGCTTGCCGCCCTGAGTGCGGG
This sequence comes from Bacillota bacterium, assembly GCA_012727835.1. Next base: position 4,730 of record JAAYGE010000088.1, on the reverse strand, counting down.
GGCACCCCATATCGTTCCGGTGGCCACGCTCGAAGCGGCCCAGGCTTTAGCGGCCGAGTATAGGGTTCGGGGCGGCTGCTATTTGGGTGGTGAGCGTAATAAATTGCGCCCCGCCGGCTTTGACTTTGGCAATTCACCGCTGGAGTATTTGCAGATGGAGGAAGCAAAGCCCATTATATTTACCACCACCAACGGCACCCGGGCGCTAAAGCGGGTGGCCGGCAGCCGACAGGTGCTAATAGCCAGCATGGGTAACGGGGCGGCAGTGGCGGAAGAATTGGTAGGTTCTGACGCTGGAGAAGACATACTGCTGGTCTGTTCCGGCACCTTAGGACGGATAGCCGCCGAGGATGTGCTTTGTGCCGGTTTGATTGTGGAACAAGTAAAAAACCGCGCCCCCGTGCAGTTGACGGATGCAGCGCGGATTGCTTTGGCCAGTTATCAGCAGGCTGCTGCCAACTTAGACCAATTTCTATTAGAGACCACCAGCGGCCAAGGGTTGAGCAAATTGGGCCTTAAGGACGACGTATTGCACGCGGCCCGGGTAAATTACAGCCCATTGGTGCCCCGTTTCGTGGACGGGCGCATTATGGTCTAGGCTGAAACAGGTTAGGGAAGAGTATCTCCCACCAGGGCTTGCCATCGCCGGGTTGGAACCAGCCGCCGCCGTGAACGGAGCAATTTTGATCGGGGGCGAATTCTTGTAAGAAGTACTCTTCCGTGCGCAGTTCGTCGGGGCAACGGAAGGTGGTCTTTTCACCGGACGCAGTACAAATTTCCGCCTTTACGATGCCCTCGGGCATGGGAGGTTCCGAGGTGCGAGGAAGAATCTGCTGCGCCTTACCCATAAAACGACCCCAGATAGCACCGGCCAAGGTGCCGCCCCCCAAGTTACCACCGGCTACGATCGATTGTTCATAGTCATCGCCACCGATATAGACGACGGTCACCAGGTCGGGGGTATAGCCGGCTACCCAAGCGCTATTGATACGTCCTTGGCTATTGCCGGTGGTGCCGGTTTTGACAGCGATACGCGGGTCACTGCACCAGTTGCGAATGGGGGTGCCGGTACCCGCATTAACAACGTCCTTTAAGACATCGGTTATCAGCCAGGCGATGCGTTCATCGAGTACGCGTACTGGCGTCTTGGGGGTGGTGCTTTCCCACACCCGGTTTTGGGGGTCCTGAATGCTGCGGATCATGGTCGGTTCTACCCGATACCCCTGATTGGCAAAGGCGGCAAAGGCAACGGCCAATTCCAGGGGAGAGATATCGACGGTGCCCAGGGCCAGCGACAGCACCGCATCCTGGGCTTGCAGAGGAATGCCAAGCGTTCTAGCCAACTCTACCACCTGGGTAGGGCCCACATCGCGCATCTCTTTGGCGGCAATGACGTTGTCGGAAATGGTTATGGCCTCTCGCACGCTCAGTTCTCGATCATGATAGCGGCCGCCGAAGTCTTTAGGCTCCCAGGGCTCCTTCTGCCCGGGAATCTCAAATGCCTCATAGGCACAGAGGATAGGGGTGGCTAGGGTTACCTTGCCTTGTCGCAAGGCTTCCGCATAAAGGATGGGCTTGAAAGCCGAGCCGGGGGGCCGTTTGGCATAAACCCGGTTGAAGGTGCTCTCCCGGTAGTTCTTGCCGCCCACCATGGCTATAATCTCACCTGTGCGGGGATTGCGGGCCACCAGTGCCACGTCGGCCACCGGTTTCCCTTCCGCATCAAGGCGTAAAAGGCCCTGTTTCACTAGAGCATCTAAACCTTCCTGAACGGCTGCTTCCGCCGCCGCTTGCAGTTCCCGATTGATGGTGGTTTGCACCGTAAGGCCGCCCTTGTAGGCGAATTGGGCACCATTTAAGTAACGGTCATCCAGGTGTTTGATGATTGCCCCTCGCACATAGCCGGCCGAGATATTTTGCGGTTGTTGGGCTACCGGCCTTACCTCGTCTTCGCGCTCGAAAACCGCATCGGCTTCTTCGGCGGTGAGTTTGCCGGTGGCTACCATGCGGTTGAGCACCACCCGCTGCCGTTTGCGGGCCGTTTCAAAATGGTTGATAGGGGAGTAGGCTTCGGGCACCCGAATGATACCGGCCAGCATGGTGGATTGGGCCAGGGTGAGATCGGCCGCATCTTTTCCGTAATAAAAGCGCGCCGCATTTTGAATACCGTACAAACCATGTCCGTAGTAGATCTGGTTAACATAAAGTTCTAGAATCTCGTCTTTCGTGAGATGCTGTTCCAGCTGCAGAGCCAGGATGGCTTCCATAATTTTACGGCTATATTTTTTCTCCAGGGTTAAGTATAGGTTGCGTGCCAACTGTTGGGTGATAGTACTAGCCCCCTGCGCTTTGGAGCGAGTTTGGATGTTGACCAAGATGGCTTTGCCCAGGCGAAGAAAATCGATGCCCCGATGTTGGTAAAAGCGGCTATCCTCCACGGCTATGACCGCATCTAAGAATTCGGGGGCAATGGCCGAGAGGGGAACGGGGCGTCGATTTTCTATGTAGATGCTGGTGAGCAATTGACCATCGTCGGCCAAAACGTTAGTTGTCCGCTCCGGTGTTTTTACTTCAAAGGGCCAGAAGACAATATAGCTGGCCAGCAAAACAAAGGCAATAGCCACGAGGGCTACGCCGGTGATGAAGGCCCGCTTAAAAAAGCGTTTTATAGGGCTTGTCTGTTTGCTTGGTTGTTCTTTCTCTTTGGCCTTTGGCACAACAATCAATTCCTTTAACAATAGTCTATTGCCCGCAGCAGGTTAGTGTTGCGGGTGTTCAAGTGACGGTTGCATGACAGCTTGCGTTTGTACTTTAATTATAGGCAAGCGTTGGAAAAACATACAGGAGTGATCACGATGAATCTGGAAGCAACGGCGCAGTCCTTCGAGCAAGCCTTACAGGCCTGCTGGGATAAACTACGCCTCCGGGCTCGTGCCCTAACGGGTAGTTGGCAGGAAGCAGAAGATCTGGTGCAAGAAGCACTCATGAAAGCCTATCACGCTTGGCCCCAATTCCGGGGTGAGGCTTCCTTTGCCACCTGGGTGCAGCGTATCATGGCTAATGTGCATAAGGACCGTTGCCGACGTGATGCCCGTTGGCATCAGGTATCTTTTAATGAGTTGCAACCGGCGGAACCGGGCCTAGCCGTTGGCGATGACATTGGGCACCACCTTGAACTGCAGGACCTGCGCCGCTCCTTAGAGCAAGCATTGGCTCGCTTGCCGGAGATTTATCGAAATCTACTTATTCTCAAGTATATCAAAAGCTTGTCCTACGAAGATCTGGCCCAGGCCTTTGAATGCTCCATAGATTCGGTTCGTTGTCGCCTGTATAGGGCCAGACAAGCTTTGCGAAAACAGTTGGCCGATCATAGGATTTAAGAGGGTAAAAGGGGGCTGTTCGCAAAAAACTGCTTTTGCGAACAACCCCGTGACTTTCGCTGGCTGCGGTTATACTAGTGCAGCTGTGCCAGAACTCGGCGTGTATGCTTCCGATACGGGTAAGCACCTGATTGTGAGAGCCCCTCGGTTCAGGCTGTTTAGTAGGCTCTGCCCCATACCTTAGCAGTAATGTTGGGGCCAGGCAGAGAGCAATTAGCCATTAATAAGCTGGTCGATTCGATCGAGGCCTTCCTTGATCTTTTCCATGGAAGTGGCGTAGGATAGGCGCATATAACCGGGGGCACCGAAGGCAGTGCCGGGCACAACGGCCACATGGGCCTTATTCAATAAGACGGAGGCTAACTGCAAGTCGTCTTGTATTTTTTCACCGCCGATTGTCTGGCCCATCAGCTCTTTCACGTTAGCCATGACGTAGAAGGCACCCTGGGGTTTGCGGCAGGAGAGCCCTTTAATCTGATTGACCCGCTCCACCATGAAGTCTCGCCGCTTAGCAAATTCGGCCACCATAGCATGCACCGGCTCCATAGACCCGGTTAGACCGGCCACACTGGCCTTTTGGGCAATAGAATTAGGGTTAGAGGTAGAATGGCTCTGCAAGCTGCCCATAGCTTTAGCTATATCCGCATGGGAAGCGGTATAACCGATACGCCAGCCGGTCATAGCGAAGGCTTTGGACATGCCGTTGACGATGATGGTGAAATCTTTTATCTTGGGCTCGACGGTGGCAATACTATAATGTTTGATGCCGTCATAAACCAGTTCTTCATAAATCTCGTCGGAGATGACAAAGAGATCATGCTTGAGGCAAAAATCGGCGATAGCCTGGAGTTCGGCTTCGTTATATACCATGCCGGTGGGATTGCTGGGGCTGTTGAGTATCAGGGCGCGGGTCTTAGCGGTTACAACCACCTCTAAATCTTCGACTCTCAATTTGAAATCGTTTTCTTCCTTGGCCTCCACCAATACGGGGGTGGCGCCGGCCAGCTTAACCATTTCGGTATAACTGACCCAGTAGGGAACAGGGACAATGACCTCATCGCCGTCTTCTACTAGCACCTGTAGGGCATTATACAGGGAATGTTTTGCGCCGTTAGAAACGACAATTTGGTCCGGTGTGTAGGTGAGACCATTATCTCGCTCGAATTTCTCGCATATAGCTTTCTTAAGATCCACTATACCCGAAGCTGCCGTGTAACGGGTAAAGCCACTGTTGATCGCATCGATACCTGCTTGCCGGATGTGGGCGGGGGTGTCGAAATCGGGCTCGCCAACACCAAAACTGATCACGTCGATGCCGTCAGCGGCCATCTGCTTGGCCTGGGCATCAAT